>JAXIOX010000155.1:0-9334 GCA_045403275.1 Burkholderiales bacterium
TCAAAGCGGCGCACATGCCCAAGGAGGCGCGCAACAAGGCCGAAGCCGAGCTCAAGAAGCTGCGGCTGATGTCGCCCATGTCGGCCGAAGCCACGGTTGTGCGCAATTACATCGAAACGCTGGTCGCGCTGCCCTGGAAGAAGAAAAGCAAGATCAGCAACGATCTGGCCAAGGCGCAGGAAATCCTGGATGCCGACCACTATGGCCTGGAGAAGGTCAAGGAGCGCATCGTCGAGTACCTGGCGGTGCAGCAGCGCGTGGACAAGCTCAAGGCGCCGATTCTGTGCCTGGTGGGCGCCCCGGGCGTGGGCAAGACCTCGCTCGGGCAGTCGATGGCGCGCGCGACCAACCGCAAATTCTCGCGCATGTCCCTGGGCGGCGTTCGCGACGAGGCCGAGATCCGCGGCCACCGCCGCACGTATATCGGCTCGATGCCCGGCAAGCTGCTGCAGAACATGACGAAGATCGGCGTGAGGAACCCGCTGTTCCTGTTCGACGAAGTGGACAAGATGGGGACGGATTTCCGCGGCGACCCGGCTTCCGCGCTGCTGGAGGTGCTCGACCCGGAGCAGAACGACAAGTTCGTCGACCATTACGTCGAGGTTGAGTACGACCTTTCGGACGTGATGTTCGTCGCCACGGCCAACACCATGAACATCCCGGCGCCGCTGTTGGACCGGATGGAAGTGATCCGTCTGTCCGGGTACACCGAGGACGAAAAGATCAATATTGCAATGCGCTACCTGTTGCCGAAGCAGATGAAGAACAACGGCGTCAAGCAAGGCGAGCTGTCGGTCTCCGAGAGCGCCATCCGCGACATCGTCCGCTACTACACGCGCGAGGCCGGAGTGCGCAGCCTGGAGCGCGAGATCTCCAAAATCTGCCGCAAGGTCGTGAAATCGCTGCTGATGAAGAAGCGCGACCACCGGGTGACGGTGAGTGCGCGCAATCTCGACCACTACCTGGGCGTGCGCCGATTCTCTTACGGCCTGGCGGAAAAGAACAACCAGGTCGGTCAGGTGACCGGCCTGGCATGGACCGAAGTCGGCGGCGAACTTCTAACGGTCGAGGCCGCCGTCATGCCGGGCAAGGGCAACATCCAGCGCACTGGTTTGCTCGGCGACGTCATGAAAGAGTCGGTCGAGGCGGCCCGGTCCGTGGTACGCGCGCGCGCGGCTCGGCTCGGCATCAGGGACGACGCGTTCGAGAAGAGCGACATCCACGTGCACGTGCCCGAGGGCGCGACGCCCAAGGACGGCCCCTCGGCGGGTATTGCGATGACCACTGCGCTGGTTTCGGCGCTGACCGCGATCCCGGTGCGTGCGGAAGTGGCAATGACCGGCGAAATCACGCTGCGCGGCGAAGTGCTTGCGATCGGCGGCCTGAAGGAAAAACTGCTGGCGGCGCACCGCGGCGGCATCAAGACCGTCCTGATCCCGGAAGAGAACGTCAAGGACCTGACGGAGATACCCGACAACATCAAGAATCGCCTGGATATTCATCCAGTCAAGTGGATCGACGAGGTGCTGGAATACGCGCTCGAGCGCAAGCCCGAGCCCTTGCCGGAGAAAACCGAGGCGGTGGCAATTCCCGCGGTGGCCTCCACCGAGGTGGTGAGCGCGGTCAAGCACTGATTTCCTTGCTTGGAACAAACGGGAATGCGAAATGCATTCCCGTTTTTTTCGACATCACGTTGCGCTCGAAAGCCGCGATCCCTTGGAAGCTGGCTTGACACGAGGATTTTCGCCTTGCTATAAAGTGCGTCCGGGAACTCGATCGCCAAAACAATTTTTCAGTCTTCGGCCTGCAGTCGGAAACAGTTTCCTGTTTCTCCCGTCAACGAATAACGAAAGGGGACCCAAGTGAACAAATTCGAACTCATTGAGGCTGTTGCGAAGTCCGCCGACATCTCCAAGGCGGCCGCAGGCAGGGCATTGGAAGGCACCGTCACGGCGATCAAGACCTCGCTGAAGAAAGGCGTGATGGTGACGCTGGTCGGTTTCGGCACTTTCTACGTCGGCAAGCGCGCGGCACGCAGCGGCCGCAATCCCCGCACCGGCGCGACCATCAAGATCAAGGCGGCCAAAGTGCCCAAGTTCCGCGCTGGAAAAGCACTCAAGGATGCAGTAAACTAGCGCGCTTCGTTGGACCGCACACCGGTATTTCCTCCAGAATTCTGGGTAACGAACCAGCAGCGACGCGAAAATTGCGCGGCTGCGACGGGTGCTTAGCTCAGTTGGTAGAGCGTCGCCCTTACAAGGCGAATGTCGGGAGTTCGAGCCTCTCAGCACCCACCAGTAAGGCAGTGATGAGTGATGAGTGATGAGGGCGGAAACAGGTGGCGTGAGGGGTGTGCTGGTCACCGATCACCGATCACCCATCACCTATCACGCATTACTGAATATGGAGTGGTAGTTCAGTTGGTTAGAATACCGGCCTGTCACGCCGGGGGTCGCGGGTTCGAGTCCCGTCCACTCCGCCAGAACCCAGTGAAGGCGAACGCGAGTTCGCCTTTTTCATTTGTTTTCCGGGACGCCGCCTTCGGAGCCGCGCATGGCGGTGGCGTATCAGGCATACTCTGCGATCTTCGCAGTTTTTCGGAACAGGTTGATACATGTACGATTTCATCTACAAGCACAAGCGATGGTTGCAGATCGTTCTGCTGGTTTTGATCGTGCCGCCGTTCGCACTGTTCGGAATTGACTTCTATTTCCGCGATACCGGCGGTGGCGGCGCGCTGGCCCGGTTTGGCGACATCCGCATCTCGGACCTGGAGTACTCCCAGGCGTTGCGACAGGCGCAGGACCGCGTGCGCGAGATGACGAAGGACAAACCCGACCCGGCACTGCTCAACAGCCCGCAGCTCAAGGAATCGGTACTGAACGAATTGATCGCACGCAAGGTGGCGCTGATGCACGCCTACAGGTCGGGAATGACGGTTTCCACGGAGGAGTTGCAGAAGATCATCGGCGCGGTCGAGGCATTCCGCGACGAATCGGGACGCTTTTCGCAGACGCGCTACCGGCAGTTGCTGCAGGGACAGGGATTGACGCCGGTGGCGTTCGAGAACGACATCCGCATGAACATCGTGCTCGACCAGCTGCGCAGCGTTACGTCCCGCTCCGGCTTCCTGCCCGAATCGGTGGTCGAGCGATTGCTCAAAATCGGGGAGCAGGAGCGTGAAGTCAGCCAGGTCGTTTTCAACCCGGTGGACTATCGCAGGCAGGTGAAAATCTCCGAGGCGGACGTGGAGAAATACTACGAGGAGCACAAGAGCGAGTTCCAGATCCCCGAACGCGTGCGCCTCGAGTACCTGGTGCTGTCCCCGGACGTGGTGGAGCATGCGGCAAAGGTCACCGACGAGGAACTGAAGAATTACTACCAGGCCAACATCGAGCGGTACCAAACCCCAGAAGAGCGGCGCGCCAGCCACATTCTGATCCCGGCCGCCGCGAGCGCCAGCGCCGAGGACAAGGCCAAGGCGAAGGCGCAAGCCGAAGACCTGTTGAAGCAAATCAAGTCCTCGCCGGGCAAGTTTGCCGAGCTGGCAGCCAGGTTCTCGAAGGACCCCGGGTCGGCCGAGAAGGGCGGCGATCTCGGTTTCTTCGGCCGCGGCCTGATGGCGAAGCCGTTCGACACCGCCGTTTTCGCGCTCAAGGTGGGCGAGCTGGCGGGGCCGGTCGAAACCCAGTACGGCTATCACATCATCCGCCTGGACAAGGTAAAGCCGTCGCAGACCACGCCTTTCGAGGCGGTGAAACAGCAGATTGTCGACGAAGTTCGCAAGCCGAAGCTCGGCAAGGCCTATGCCGAGGCTGCCGAAAGTTTCAACGACCTCGTTTACGAGCAATTCGACAGTCTGCAGCCCGCGGCCGAGGCGCTCAAGCTTACCGTGCAGACGTCCGACTGGGTCAGCCGGGCGGGCGCCAATACGAACCCGCTATTCAACAACGAGAAGGTTCTCAACGCGGTGTTCTCCGACGAAGTGCTGAAGAACAAACACAACACCTCGGCGATCGAGGTGCAATCCAACATGCTGCTGGCGGCGCGGGTGATCGAGCACAAGCCGGCGGCAGTCCTGCCGCTGGAGCAGGTGCGCAATGATGTCATGCAATACCTCACCGACAAGGGGGCGATCGAACTGGCCGAGAAGGAAGGCCGCGCGGCTTTGGAGAAGCTGCAGAAGAGTCAGCCGCTGGCGCTGTCCTGGTCGCCGCCACAGCCGGTATCGCTGCAGAAGCGCCAGGGTCTTCATCCCGAAGGCGCACAGGCGGTATTCGGCGCCGACGTGAGCAAGCTCCCGGCCTATGCCGGCGTGCCGGCGACGCAGGGGCGATTCGTCGTATACCGCATCACCAAGGTCAAGGACGTGACCGCCATTGATCCGGAACAGCGCAAAACGCTGGGCAAGCAACTCGCGGAGATGGTCGGCCAGGAACAGTATCTCGCCTATCTTGCCAGCCTGAGGGAACGCGCCGACGTCAAGATCGACAGGAAGAAGCTGGAGCAGGGACAGTAGCGCCGGTTTCCAAAGAAAAAATTCACCGCAAAGACGCAAAGGACGCGAAGGAAAAACAACAACGAGGAAAAACACAAGGGTATAGAAACGAGGTGACTGTATACGATCCTGTCCGGCCACTCCACCTTTTCAGGGCATCCGCCAACTGCAGGTTTTTACCCTCGAATGCCTTTTTTGCTCCTGCCCTTCCTTCGCGTCCTTTGCGTCTTTGCGGTGAGTGCTTGCGGATTTTTACGCCCTATTCGATCTGGGCGGCTCCGGTGGTATTGAATCCGGCGTCCACGTAGGTGATCTCGCCGGTGATGCCGCTGGCCAGGCTGCTGCACAGGAAAGCGGCGACATTGCCGACTTCCTCGGTGGTGACATTGCGGCGCAGCGGCGACTGTTTTTCCGCATAGGCAAGCAGCTTGCCGAAGCTGTTGATGCCGGCGGCGGCGAGCGTCTTGATCGGGCCCGCGGAAATCGCATTCACCCGGATGCCCCTGGGCCCGAGACTTTGCGCCATGTAGCGCACGTTGGCTTCGAGGCTGGCCTTGGCCAGTCCCATCACGTTGTAGCTGGGGAACGAGCGCTCGGCGCCAAGATAGGTGAGCGTGAGCAGCGCGGCATCGCGGCCCTGCATCATCGGCAGGCCGGCCTTGGCGAGTGCGGCAAAGCTGTAGGAACTGATCTCATGGGCGATGCGGAATGCCTCGCGGGTGACCGAGTCCAGGTAATCGCCGGCAAGCGCTTCGCGCGGCGCGTACGCGATCGAGTGGATGATGCCGTCGAGACCGTCCCAGTGCCTTGCCAGTTCGGCGAACAACGCGTCAATCTCGGCGTCACTCGCGACATCGCAGGGCAGCACCAACCGGCTGCCGAACTCGGCTGCCAGTTCGACCACGCGATCCTTGACCCGCTCACCCTGGAAGCTGAAGGCAAGTTGCGCGCCCTCGCGGTGCATTGCCTTGGCGATGCCGTAGGCGATAGAACGGTTGCTGAGCAGGCCGGTGATGAGGATTTTCTTGTTGTCGAGAAATCCCATGACGTTTCCTCGCTGTTTCTTCCTCGTTTCGCGGAATCCCGGCATTATAGCGAAACGACCCGTCCCGACGGTGGCGATGGCCGAGGGATGCGAATGCACGCGGGTTGACCACCCGGTATTCCGCTACACTTCAGCGGGAGTATGATCCGGCAGAGAACAACAGCCGTGGCGCTCGCGCTGCTCGGTTTTCTGGGCGGGTGCGGCGGACCATGGAACAACCCCTATCCCGCCCGCGAGCGCGGCCAGAACATTCTTTATTCCGCTTTCGTCGAGCGGCCCAAGCACCTCGATCCGGTGCAGTCCTACGCCGAGAACGAGTATGTCTTCATCGCCCAGATCTACATGCCGCCGTTGCAGTACCACTATCTCAGGCGGCCCTACGAACTGATTCCTTTCGGCGCGGCGGAGCTTCCGCGCGCCGTCTACCTCGACGCCGACGGCCGCCGGCTGCCCGATTCCGCGCCGGCCGAGCGGGTGGCATTCAGCGTTTACGACATCCGCATCAGGCAGGGGGTGATGTACCAGCCGCACCCGGCCTTTGCCGTGGACGAGTCCGCCAAGCCACGTTATTTGAATCTCGCGCGCGAGGATCTGAAAAACGTATTCGAGCTGCGCGACTTCCGGCACACCGGCACGCGCGAACTGGTCGCGGAGGACTACGTGTTTCAGATCCGCAGGCTTGCGCATCCCGGGCTGCATTCGCCGATCTTCGGACTGATGGGCGAGTACATCGTCGGGCTCAAGGAACTCGGGCAGCAACTGCAGGAAGCGGCAAAGCACCTGCACGCGGGCGCCTACCTCGACCTCACGAGGTTTCCTCTCGAGGGTGCCCGGAGCCTGGATCGCTACACCTACCGCATCAAGATCCGCGGCAAATACCCGCAGTTCGTCTACTGGCTGGCCATGCCGTTCTTTGCGCCGATCCCGGAAGAGGCGCATCGATTCTACTCGCAACCGGGCATGACTGAAGGCAAGAACCTCACGCTCGACTGGTACCCGGTCGGCACCGGCCCGTACATGCTCACCGTCAACAATCCGAACCGGATGATGGTGATGGAGCGCAATCCGAATTTCATTGCGGAACCGTATCCCGCGGGCGGCGAAGCGGGCGATGCCGAAGCCGGGCTGCTCGACGATGCCGGCAAACCCATGCCATTCATCGACAAGGTGATATTCAGCCTGGAGAAGGAAAGCATTCCCTACTGGAACAAGTTCCTGCAGGGTTACTACGACTTTTCCGGAATCTCATCGGATACCTTCGACCAGGTGGTGCAGATCACCGGTGCCGGCGATATCGCGCTTACCGAGAGCATGCAGAAGCGCGGAATTGCGCTGCAGACCTCGGTCGCGACCTCCACGCTGTACATGGGCTTCAACATGCTCGACGCGGTGGTCGGCGGCAACTCGGAGCGTGCGCGCAAGCTGCGCCATGCCATTTCCGTCGCGCTGGACTTCGAGGAGATGATCTCGATTTTCCGCAACGGGCGCGGCGTTGCGGCGCAAGGCCCGATCCCGCCGGGCATATTCGGGTACCGCGACGGTCGCGAGGGGATGAACCCTCACGTCTACGACTGGGTGGACGGCAGGCCGAAGCGCAAGCCGGTCGCGTACGCACAGCAGCTTCTCGCCGAGGCGGGCTATCCGAACGGAATCGAAGCCTCGACCGGCAAGCCCCTGGTGATCTACTTCGACGGCACGCTGGTCGGTGCGGAGGGCAAGTCGCGCGCCGACTGGCTGGTGAAGCAGCTCGCCAAGATCAATCTGCAACTGGTGGTACGCAATACCGACTTCAACCGCTTCCAGGAGAAGGTGCGCAAGGGCACCGCGCAATTGTTCTTCTTCGGCTGGAATGCCGACTATCCGGATCCGGAGAACTTCCTGTTCATGTTCCACGGGCCGCAGGGCCGGGCGCTCAACAGCGGCGAGAACGCCGCCAATTACACGAATGCGGAGTACGACCGCCTGTTCGAGCGGGTGCGCGCGATGGACAACGGGCCCGAACGGCAGGCGCTGATCGACCGCATGAGCGAGATACTGCGTTTCGACGCTCCCTGGGCATGGGGGCTGCATCCGCAGGACTTCACTCTCGCGCACGCCTGGGTGTACAACCGCAAGCCCAACAAAATGGCCAACAACAACCTCAAGTATCAACGCATCGACGCGCAACTGCGCGAAACGATGCGCGCGCAGTGGAACTCGCCGGTACTCTGGCCGCTGCTTGCCGCACTGGCGGCATTGGTGCTTGCATTGATTCCCGCGGTGCTCTCGTACCGGCGGCGCGAGCGTGCCGGGGGCACATTGGCCACATGATCAACTACCTCATCCGCCGCGTTCTTTACGCCATCCCGATCCTGGTCGGGGTCAACGTGATCACCTTCGCGCTGTTCTTCTTCGTCAACACACCGGACGACATGGCGCGCATGCAACTCGGGCAAAAGCGCGTGACCGAAGAATCTGTGCGCAAGTGGAAGGAGGAGCGTGGCTACGACCGGCCGTTGTTCGTGAACTCCGCGGCGCAAGGCATCGGCAAGCTCACCGACACCATTTTCTTCACCAAGTCGGTGAAGATGTTCGCCTTCGACTTCGGGCGCGCCGAGGCCGACGGCCGCGACATCGGCCATGAGATCCGCAGTCGCATGTGGCCCAGCTTCGCCATCGCGCTCCCGGTTTTCCTGGTCGGCATGCTGACCTACATCACGGCTGCACTGCTGATGGCGTTCTTTCGCGGCAGCTACATCGACTTCGCCGGCGTGGTTCTGTGCGTGTTCGCCATGTCGGTATCGGGGCTGTTCTACATCATCGGCGGGCAGTACCTGATCAGCAAGTTATGGAACCTGGTGCCGATTTCCGGATATGGCGAGGGCCTGAGCGCATGGCAGTTCCTGGTGCTGCCGGTGGTCATCGGCATCATCGCCGGCGTGGGGGCGAGCGCGCGCTGGTACCGCACCATTTTTCTCGAAGAGATCAATCGCGACTATGTGCGCACCGCCCGCGCCAAGGGGCTGTCGGAACTGCGCGTGCTGTTCAGGCACGTGCTGCACAACGCCATGATCCCGATCCTCACCGGCGCGGTGGTGGCGATTCCGCTGTTGTTCCTCGGCAGCCTGATCACGGAGTCTTTCTTCGCCATTCCCGGGTTGGGCAGCTACACCATCGATGCGATCAACAACCAGGATTTCTCGGTGGTGCGGGCGATGGTGTTTCTCGGATCGGTGCTTTACATCATCGGCCTGATCCTCACCGACATTTCCTACACGATTGCCGATCCCAGGGTCAGGCTGCAATGACGAGTTTCCTGCCGATGATGCCGGTGGTGCTGTGGACCGACGCGCTGGTTTTCCTGCTGGTCGCGGTGATCCTGGTTTTCGCCTGGCATGTGCGCCGTCACGAGCACCTGCTCGCGCCTTGGAGAAAAGTGGTGCACAGCCGCAGCGGCATGATTGCCGCGGTGGTCCTGGCCGCATTCGTCGCGGTCGGGCTGCTGGATTCGCTGCATTTCCGCCCGCGACTGGCGGACGGCGCCGGCGGCGGCACGGCCAGTTACTCCGTGGAGATGCTTTCGCTGTTCGACGTGGTGGCAGCACACCTGCGCACCAGGCCGGAGAAAACCTACTCCGCACCGCTGGCGACCCATTTGTTCGCCAGAGAGACGGTGGAACTGCCGGATGGCGGACAGGCGCGGCTTTTCCCGCGGCTGACTTACGGCGGCGCTCATCTCGGCGATCCGGAAACCGAATGGGCACGGGACGTGGCAAGGCGCGCGATTGCCGGCGTGGCGAGTGCGATGTTGG
>JAXIOX010000049.1:0-9879 GCA_045403275.1 Burkholderiales bacterium
CACCAGGGTTGCAAGCGCTTCGCCGTCGACGTCTTCGGAGATGATCAGCAGCGGCTTGCCGGCTTTCGCCACCTGCTCGAGCATCGGCAGCAGTTCGCGGATGTTGGAGATCTTCTTGTCGTGGAGAAGAACGTAGGGATCTTCCAGTACCGAGATCTGCTTCTCCGGATTGTTGATGAAGTACGGCGACAGGTAGCCACGGTCAAACTGCATTCCCTCGACGACTTCGAGCTCGCTCTCCAGGCTCTTGCCGTCCTCGACGGTGATCACGCCTTCCTTGCCGACCTTGTCCATGGCGTCGGAGATGATCTTGCCGATGGCCTCGTCCGCGTTGGCCGAAACCGCGCCCACTTGCGCGATTTCCTTGCCGGTGGTGCATGGCTTGGAGAGCTTCTTCAGCTCGTCGACAACTGCGATCACGGCCTTGTCGATGCCGCGCTTGAGGTCCATCGGGTTCATGCCGGCTGCCACGAACTTCATGCCTTCCTGCACGATCGATTGCGCCAGCACGGTCGCGGTGGTGGTGCCGTCGCCGGCGATGTCGGAAGTCTTGCTTGCGACTTCCTTCAACATTTGCGCGCCCATGTTCTCGAACCTGTCCTTGAGCTCGATTTCCTTCGCTACCGATACGCCGTCCTTGGTGATGGTCGGCGCGCCGAACGAGCGCTCCAGCACCACATTGCGGCCCTTCGGGCCCAAAGTCACCTTGACCGCATCAGCCAGAATGTTGACGCCGGCCATAATGCGTGCGCGGGCCGAGTCATGGAATTTAACGTCTTTAGCTGCCATAAGAATTTGCTCCTGATTAAGATGTAGTGGAACTTTTCGAATTGACTCAGGCGGCTTCAACCACGCCCATGATGTCTTCTTCTTTCATTACCAGCAGTTCTTCGCCGTGAACCTAGACGGTCTGCCCGGAGTACTTGCCGAACAGGATCTTGTCGCCTTTCTTCACATCCAGCGGCCGGACCTTGCCGTCTTCAAGAATTTTGCCCTTGCCCACCGCAATGATCTCGCCCTGGTCGGGCTTCTCGGCGGCAGTGTCGGGGATCACGATGCCGGAAGCCGTCTTGCGCTCCTCTTCCAGGCGCTTGACGATTACTCGGTCGTGCAATGGACGGATTTTCATCTCAACTCTCCTCTTTTTTGTGAACGAATAACGAGGCGAAAGCCTTGTTAGCACTCAATCCTTGCGAGTGCCAATGATAGGCGCACGCTGACAGGAATTCAAGGCCGAGGTTGATTTATCGCGACTAGACGCGGCCCGCACACCATGAGCAAGTGCTCACAGTCACCGGCTTTGCCAATGTGGGCGGGGTCAACCCGGCTTGCGGCCTGGGGCCGCACGCAGGCGGGTCAGTTCACGGAGAAGGGGTTGCCGGAGATTCCGAAGCGGTAAACGGTCTTGCGTGACCCGCTGCCGGCGGGGGGGACCGGGGCAATCGGGCACGGCGGGGTGCGGGTGCCGTCCGGCCGCAGGGTCGCATCATCGGCCACGTCAGCCCAGATGCCACCATGCACGGGCCGGAACATCCACATCAGATAGCCGCGCCGTGCAGCGAGATTCAGCAGGTCTTGCGCATCCGGCGCGTCGGACACCACGACTTGTTGCCCGTTGACGCCGTATGGGGAGACACCGAAGGCCTGTAGGCACTCGAGCGCCTCGCGCGATTCGGCCCCGGGACGTATGCAACCGACGTGCTCGGCACGCGCCACGTCCCACGCACCCAGCTCCCAGCCGGCCTCCATCGCCGCGCGATCGAGCGTGGCCAGATCGTCCCAACGATGATTCAACTGCAGCGCCGAACTCGGGATTGGGGTGTAGGACACGGTTTTGGCTTCTTCCACTTCGATGATCTTCTCCTCGATGAAGCCGTGCCAATGCAGGGTCAGAATCACCGGTGTGTCGGGACACGGTACCGCTGCCACCGTAATCGCAAACAGAGGCCGGTTGGCCGCGGCCATCCGATCGGAGATGGATTCCAGCAGATTCATTGATGCCCTCCTTTCGTAAGCGAATAGTGCGAAGCATTATTACTTGGGTCAAGCATCAAACGCGCCAGCATTTCGAGCAGCCCCGGGCCAAGAGTGCTAGTACCGGCACGGTTCGCGCCGAGAGGTTGTAGTCTTCATCCCGCACCGCCGAGTACCCGAGCATCACCGCGGCAACTTGATTGAACACGGAAAAGATGTCTTACTTCATGTGATGCGTTCCCCCACTTGCAGTTACATTGCCCACGTCCGCACAATCCGAATTGACTAGCAACGACCAACTGCTGTCCCGCAGCCTGCTCGCGGTTTGGCACCCGTGCACGCAGATGAAGCACCACGAGCACCTGCCGTTGTTGCCGATCGCCCGCGGCGAAGGCATGTGGCTGGTCGACTTCGATGGCAAACGCTACCTGGATGCGATCAGTTCCTGGTGGGTCAACCTGTTTGGCCACGCCAATCCGAGGATCAACGCCGCGCTCATCGACCAGCTCGGCAAACTCGAGCACGTGATGCTCGCGGGATTCACCCACCAGCCGGTAGTGCAGCTTTCCGAACGGCTGTCGTCGCTTACCGGTCTGTCGCACTGTTTCTACGGCAGCGACGGCGCCTGCGCGACCGAGATCGCGCTGAAAATGAGCTTTCATGCGTGGCGTAACGGCGGGCAGCCGCGGAAAACGCAGTTCGTCAGTCTGCAAGGGAGTTATCACGGCGAGACGCTGGGTGCGCTATCGGTGACCGACGTGCCGCTGTTCCGCGACACTTATGCGCCGCTGCTGCGACACAGCGCGCAAGTGCCGACGCCGGACTGGCGCCTGGCCCAATCCGGCGAAACCCATGAAGACGTGGCACTGCGGGCGGCTCGCGCGCTGGAGACTTACTTCGCCGAGCACCACGAGCAGACCGCGGCGCTGATCGTGGAGCCGCTGGTGCAGGGCGCGAGCGGCATGGTGATGTACCACCCGCGTTACCTCAGCGAAGCCCGGGCGCTGTGCGACCGCTATCGGGTGCACCTGATCGCCGACGAAATCGCGGTGGGTTTCGGCCGCACCGGCACTTTCCTGGCCTGCGAACAGGCGGGCATCAGGCCGGATTTCCTCTGCCTGTCCAAGGGCATTACCGGCGGCTACCTACCGCTGTCGGTTGTGCTGACGACCGAGGATGTCTACCGCGCCTTCTACCACGACGATCTCGCGCGCGGCTTCCTGCACTCGCATTCCTATACCGGCAATGCGCTGGCCTGCCGTGCCGCGCTGGCGGTGCTGGACATTTTCGAGGAGGATCGAGTGCTCGCAGGCAACCGCGAGAAATCGGCGCAGCTTTCGCGCCGCTGCGGCAAGCTTGCGCAGCATCCGGGAGTCAAGCAATTCCGCAACACTGGGATGATCTGGGCATTCGAAGCGGCGAGCGATGACCCCGCATTCGCGCGCAAGTTCTATCAAGCCGCGCTGGCGCGCGGATTGTTGTTGCGGCCGCTCGGCAATACCGTGTACTTCATGCCGCCGTACCTGATCGACGAAGAGAACATGGATTTCCTGGTCGAAGGTACCGGCGCAATTCTGGACAGTCTCCTCTGAGCACACGATTCTCCTCCGCAGCCGCCTTTTTCCGCATCGGGAAAGGGAACGCAATGATGGCCCTAGGACGTTTGTCGCTGCTGCTGAACTTCAATTCATTCCGGCTTCGTTTCGTTCCGGACGAGGAAACGCGCGCGGTGACGGTGTACTCCGAACCGGACCTGCCCCAGGGAAGCTCTGATCAGCATCGTCTTTCCGGGGCGTTGTGCGATAATCCCCTGCGTTTTCCGTGCCCCCTGTGAAAAACGCTCCCCTCAACGTCGTGGTCCTCGCTGCCGGCAAGGGCACACGCATGTATTCCCGTTTGCCGAAGGTCCTGCACGCGCTCGGCGGCAAGCCGCTGCTTGCTCACGTGCTGGACCGCGCCCGGGCGCTGCACGCCGGCCGCACCATCGTCATCTACGGCTACGGCGGCGAAGCCGTGCCTGCCGGCTTCGCCGATCCCGCGCTGAAATTCGTCCTGCAGGAACCGCGACTCGGTACCGGTCATGCGGTACAACAGGCGCTGCCGCATTTATTGCCCGGCGGTACCACGCTGGTTCTTTACGGCGACGTGCCGCTGACACGACACGAAACGCTGGCGCGACTGGCATCAAATCCCGCGGGCTTGTCGCTGCTCACCGCGCTGCTCGACGATCCGACCGGTTACGGCCGCATCGTGCGCAAAAAAGACGGCGCGATTGCGCGCATCGTCGAGGAAAAAGACGCGAGCGCGAAAGAAAAGAAGATCCGCGAGATCAGTACCGGCACGATGTGCGCGCCGACCGCCAGGCTCGGTGAATGGCTGGCCGGGCTAACCAACCGCAATGCGCAGAAGGAGTACTACCTTACCGACATCGTGTTGCTGGCCATTGCCTCGAAGTCTCCGGTAACCGCGGTGCATCCGGCCGAGACCTGGGAAATTCTCGGCGTCAACAGCAAGGAACAGCTCGCCTACTTGGAACGGGTCTATCAGCTCGAATGCGCGCGCGAACTGATGCGCAAAGGCGTAACGCTGGCCGACCCGAGTCGTTTCGACCTGCGCGGCGGGTTGGTGTGCGGCCAGGATGTTTCCATCGACGTGAACTGCATTTTCGAGGGCAAAGTGTCCCTGGCCGATGATGCAAAAGTCGGCGCCGGCTGTGTCCTGAAAGACGCCGACATCGGCGCAGGCACCGTGATCGCCCCCTACTCGCACCTCGACGGCGTCGTGGTCGGCAAGCATTGCAGAATCGGCCCCTATGCCCGGCTGCGCCCGGGTACGCAACTGGCCGACGAGGTCCACGTCGGCAATTTCGTCGAGAT
This sequence comes from Burkholderiales bacterium, assembly GCA_045403275.1. Classification (GTDB taxonomy): domain Bacteria; phylum Pseudomonadota; class Gammaproteobacteria; order Burkholderiales; family JACQAP01; genus JACQAP01. The sequence goes on from JAXIOX010000049.1 coordinate 4,851, forward strand.
CAAGGCAACTGAACTTGGCCACAAGTCCAAGGCCAATCACCTTACCTATCTGGGCGATTCCACCATCGGACGCAACGTCAATATCGGTGCCGGCACCATCACCTGCAACTACGACGGCGCCAACAAGCATCGCACCGTGATCGAGGACGACGTATTCGTCGGCTCCGACACGCAATTGGTTGCACCCGTCACCGTCGGCCGCGGCACCACCATCGGTGCCGGCAGCACCATCACCAGGAACACCCCCCCAGGCGAAATGACGCTGTCCCGCTCGAAGCAGGTTTCGGTGCCCGGCTGGAAGAGACCGGTCAAGAAACAAGGATGAAAGCGGAAGGATGAAGGCGGAAGTGGGCTCGTACCAGTTTTCCTGTCTTCGGCAACGCCGCAATCCGTTTTTCTTCATCCTTCATCCCTCATCCTTCATCCTTGGGTTCAGTAAATGTGCGGAATCGTAGGAGCCGTAGCTCGGCGCAACGTCGTTCCCATCCTGCTCGAAGGCCTGCGCAAGTTGGAGTACCGCGGTTACGACTCGGCGGGACTCGCGGTCGTCAACGGCGGCATGCACCGGCTGCGCAGCGTCGGCCGGGTGGCGGCGCTTGCCGAAATGGCGGAACAGGCCAAGGTGCAGGGCAGCCTGGGCATCGCCCACACACGCTGGGCCACGCATGGCGCGCCGACCGAACGCAATGCGCATCCTCACGTCAGCGAGGACGGACTGGCAGTGGTGCACAACGGCATCATCGAGAACCACGAACAGATCCGCGAGCGGCTCTGCGCGGCCGGCTACAAATTCGTCTCCGACACCGACACCGAAGTCGTTGCGCATCTGATCCACCTTAATCTCAGGAGCGGGGGTGGTCTGTTCGCGGCAGTGCGCAAGTCGGCCGCCGAACTCGAGGGCGCCTACGCAATTGCGGTGCTGTCCGAGAAGCATCCGGGTACGCTGGTGGCGGCACGCAAGGGCGCGCCGCTGCTGCTGGGATTGGGCAAAGGCGAGAATTTCACTGCGTCGGACGCCTCGGCGCTGTTGCAGGTCACCAAGAGAATCGTCTATCTGGAAGAAGGCGACGTTGCGGAGCTCGGAGTCGACGGCCATCGCGTTTTCGACGCCAATGGCCGTGAAGCCGAGCGCGCCATCCACGAGAGCAAGCTCTCTGCCGACGCGGTCGAGCTGGGGCCGTACCGCCATTACATGCAGAAGGAGATTTTCGAGCAGCCGGGTGCGGTGGCCAACACCCTGGAAATGGTGACCGGCGCGCAGTCGATCGCGCCGCAGCTGTTCGGGGTGGAGGCCGAGACCATGATGAAGCGCGTCAACGCGGTCACGGTGCTCGCCTGCGGCACCAGCTACCATGCGGGACTGGTGGCGCGTTACTGGATCGAGGCGATCGCGGCCATACCCTGCTCGGTGGAAATCGCCAGCGAGTACCGCTATCGCGAAAGCGTGCCCAACCCGGATGCGTTGATCATCACCGTCTCGCAGTCGGGGGAGACGGCCGATACCATCGCCGCGCTGCAGTACGCAAAATCCCTTGGCCAGAACCTGAGCCTGGCGATTTGCAACGTTGCGGAAAGCACGCTGATTCGCCTCGTCAGTCTCAAATTTCTCACCCGCGCCGGCCCCGAGATCGGGGTGGCTTCGACCAAGGCGTTCACCACCCAGCTGGCGGCGCTGTTCCTGTTGACGCTGGTGCTTGCCAAGCTGCGCGGGCGGCTGTCGGCAGAGCAGGAGAAGCAGCATCTGCATGCGCTGCGCCACTTGCCGTCGGCGTTGCAGCAGGTTTTGACCCTCGAACCGGAAGTGACGAAGTGGGCCAAGCGCTTTTCCGGCAAACAGCATGCGCTTTTTCTCGGTCGCGGCATGCACTACCCGATCGCGATGGAAGGTGCGCTCAAACTCAAGGAGATTTCCTACATCCATGCCGAGGCCTATCCGGCCGGAGAACTCAAGCACGGCCCATTGGCGCTAGTGGACAAGGACATGCCGGTGATCGCGATCGCGCCCAATGATGCGTTGCTGGAAAAGCTCAAATCCAACCTGCAGGAAGTGCGCGCCCGGGGCGGTGAGCTGTACGTGTTCGCCGACGCCGACAGCCACATCCAGGCCGGCAACGGCATCCACGTCATCCGCATGACCGAGCACGCTGGATATTTGAGCCCGATCCTGCACACCGTGCCGCTGCAGCTGCTTGCCTATCACGCGGCACTCGCCAAGGGCACCGACGTGGACAAACCGAGGAATCTGGCGAAATCGGTGACCGTGGAGTAGCCGGCCGGAACCAAGAAGTCGAGGAACCTGGTAAGGACGTAACAGTCGAATAGACACGCATCGACGGCCCCCAAAAGCCTGCCGATGCGTTATAAATAAAGCCGTAAGCGGCCCCGTTGCCGGCCCGGAAGGAGGAAAGAATGAAAAACTGTTTGAAATCGCTGATCGTTGCGCTGCTGGCGGCGTTCCTGGTCGCGTTCGTTCCGCTGGCGGCAGCCAACCTGGGCGACGATGACGCTGCCGCGAGCGATGACCCGAATTTCCAGGACGGCAAAAAAGCTGTGGAATCGCAGGACTGGAACAAGGCGGTCAATCTGCTCTCGAAAGCCGTTCAATCCGACCCCAACAATGCGGATGCGCACAACTTCCTCGGCTACGCCTATCGCAAGACCGGCAAGCTCAATGCGTCGTTCAACCACTACAACGAAGCGCTCAAGCTCAATCCCAAACACAAGCACGCACACGAGTACATCGGCGAGGCCTACCTGTTGACCGACAACCTGCCAAAGGCCGAGCAGCATCTCGTCGAATTGCAGAAGCTGTGCACGCCTATCCCGTGCGAGGAGTACAAGGAACTCAAGCGCGCGGTGGACAACTACAAGAAAAACAAGAAGTAGGGCACCGATGCCGAACCCGGCGGTACGCGCCGTGCTCTGGGACTTCGGCGGCGTGATGACCGAAAGTCCTTTTGTCGCCTTCCGTCGTTTCGAGCAGGCTCGCGGGCTGCCGGCGAACTTTCTGCGCGATATCAATACCCTCAATCCCGACGGCAATCCCTGGGCCCGCTTCGAGCGTTCCGAACTCACCCCCGAAGAGTTCGACCGGGCGTACGCAGCGGAAACCCGCGCTGCGGGACACGAAATACACGGATTGGATGTAATCGACCTCCTCTATGGCGAAGTGCGGCCGGAGATGGTGCGCGCGCTGCGGACCAGCAAACTGCACTACGCCAACGCCTGCGTCACCAACAACGTCAACACCGGAACGGGCCGCGGGTTCGACCGTGACCCGCAGCGCAGCGCACAATACCAGGCGGTGCTCGACCTGTTCGACACGGTGATCGAGTCCTCGAAAATTGGTGCACGCAAACCCGAGCGGCGTTTTTTTGAGTTGGTGTGCAAGCACCTCGGCATCGCACCCGACCAAGCCGTGTATATCGACGACCTGGGCGCCAACCTCAAGCCCGCGAGGGCGATGGGCATGCGCACCATCAAGGTCGAGGATCCGGCTACCGCGCTTGCCGAGCTGGAAACGGCGCTGGCGATCGTGCTCCGCTGAATCCGCGCGTGACCGCGCAGGTGAAAGCCGCGCTCGCGGCCTAAGTGACGCTGCGGCGCGGCTTGTGCGGCGCGCGACTGAACATGGAATCGTAGAGCGGGCGCGGTAATCGCCGCATGAACCATCCGACCACCGCCATCTGCCACGGCAGCACGTAGTGCCGCTTGCGCCGTGAGATCGCACCGGCGATCTTCCTTGCCGCCACATCCGCATCCATCAGGAAGGGCATCCGGTATGGATTCCCGGCCGTCATCGGCGTGGCGATGTAGCCCGGGCAGATGGTCACCACCGAGACGCCGCTTCCCGTCAGTTCGACACGCAAGCTCTCGAGATAGGAAATCGCCGCGGCTTTCGACGCCGAATACGCAGCCGCTCCGGGCAACCCGCGGAATCCGGCGATACTCGCGATTCCCGCCAGCGTGCCGTGATCGCGCGCCTTCATGGATTCGATGAAAGGCTGAAAGGTGAGCATCATTCCGGTGACATTGATTGCCAGGATGTCTTCGAATACCTGGTTGTCTTGCGGATCGCTGGTCAGCGTACCGGCACTGACTCCGGCGTTGGCGATGACCACGTCCGGGCAGCCAACTCGCCCGATGAATTCCTCCGCAGCGGCTGCCAACGCCCGCGCATCGCGAACGTCGGCGGCATATGCGTAGGAGCGCACCGGAAGAGAGCCCGCGAGCTGGATGAGGAGATCTCCCCGGCGCGCGATCAACCCCAGGGTGGCGCCGCGTTTGGCATACTCGTGCGCCAGTGCCCTGCCAATTCCGCTCGAAGCGCCGGTGATGACGACTCTGAGCGGCGCTTCGGTCATTTCGCGGTGCGCTCCTTGCGGACTTTGTCGATCAGGCCGTCCACCACCGGCAACAGTGCGTCCAGGCTGCCGAGCATGCCGCCGCTGGTGAGATACCTGCCGTCCACTACCATGGACGGTGTGGCGCGGATTCCGTACGCGACAGTCGTGTCGCGTGCCTTCTGCACCTTCGCGCTCGAGCTTTCGGAATTCAGCACGTTGTCGAAACTGGCGCGCTCCAATCCGTTCATTTCCGCCCACTTGAGCAGTTCGCTCGAGTCGCCGAGGTTAATGCCCCTCTCGTTGATCGCCTTGTAGACCTCGCCATGCAGTCGATCGTGTGCGCCCGTTTCTTCGAGCGCGAAGTAAAGTCTGGTCAGGGGCACCCAATCCATGCGTCGCAATGCCGGCACCCGCCGGAAAATAACGTCGGGCGGCAGCTTTTTGAGCCAGCCGGCAAGTACCGGTTCAAAGCGATAACAGGAATCGCAGCCGTAGTAGAAGAACTCGATGACTTCGATTTGCTCGCCGCCCGGCGTGCTGCGCACGGGCTCGAGCACCTGGTATTCGCGGCCGGCGACCGGTTGCGCGTGACCTGTGGCGCACGCCACTGCGAGCAGAAGGAGCCATGCGAGTCGGGAAAAAAGAGCTTTCATCGTGAGGTCGCTGCGCTGCGTGGAAAGGCT
>JAXIOX010000256.1:0-7144 GCA_045403275.1 Burkholderiales bacterium
CCCGGAACCAGGTCAACAGGAATCAGATATAGCTGCCCTTTCGTCATTATTATTTACGTAAAGAAGATATTGTAAGATTTTGTTATGGAATATTTATTTTTTCTTCCCTAAGCATGCTCGACAGGGCAATGAGGGGCAGGCCGACGAGTGCGGTCGGGTCGCCGGATTCGATGCTTTCGACCAGTGAGATGCCCAAGCTTTCGGCTTTGGCGCTGCCGGCACAGTCGTACGCTGGCTCGCGGCGCAAATAACGCTCAATTTCCGCGTCGTCGAGGCGACGGAACTTTACGGTGGTGGGCACCAGCCGTGACTGTATCCGGCCGCTGCGCGCGTTGAGCAGCACCACCGCGGAATGGAAGGTCACGGACCTGCCGCTGACATGGCGCAGTTGCTGTACGGCCACCGCATGCGTTATGGGCTTGTCGAGGCGCACACCATCGCACACCGCCACCTGATCGGAGCCGATGATGAGCGCATCCGGGAATCGGGCGCGCACGGCCTGGGCCTTGGCAAGCGCGAGCCGGCGCGCAGTATCGGTAGCATGTTCGCCGTTCAGTGGTGTTTCATCCACTTCCGGCGCAGCCGTTTCGAAGGCTATGCCGAGCCTCGATAGCAGGTCCTTGCGATAGGGCGAGGTCGAGGCGAGAATCAAATGCATACCACTGTTTGTTGAAGACATTTTGTTTTGACAGGGTAATTCAAAACTAATATTATGCGCGGCTTATGTTTGACCGGGCTGTCGTCGATAGCGTCGCGTTTGCGCGTGAGTCCGGTGAGTTGCGCGCAACGATAGCAGTCGCGGCGCTTGCGCGTTTGCACGATGCGTTGTTCGACCAATCCGGCGCAATCGCGTATGAGCTGGCAGGTCATGTCGATCAGCAGGGCAGACCCTCGTTGCGGCTTACGCTCGGCTGCGAGCTGGTGCTCCGCTGCCAGCGTTGCCTCGGGCCGGTTCGCTGCCGATTCGATGCGGTGCGAAACTTCATGCTCGTTCCTGCGGACCAGGGCTTGAACGATCCCGCCGATGAGGCGCCGGACACGGAACAGCTGCACGCCGACCCGAAACTCGACGTCATCGCGCTGGTCGAAGACGAAGTCATTCTGGGGCTGCCGATGGTGGCGCGCCACGAGCAGGGTGCCTGCGCGGCGCCGTTACCGAGCCCGGAATCAGGCACGCGGGAGTCGCCGTTCAACGCATTGGCGACGCTCAAGCGGCAGTAAAAAAGTTTCAATTGAAGGAGTCATTTCATGGCAGTCCAACAGAACAAGAAGTCGCCGTCGAAACGCGGCATGCATCGCTCCCACGATTTTCTGACCAACCCGCCGCTCGCCGTCGAGCCCACCACTGGCGAAGTGCATCTGCGTCATCACATCAGCCCCAACGGCTTCTACCGCGGCAAGAAAGTCGTCAAGTCCAAAGGCGACTGAGCGACGCCGGCTTTTGGCTGCGAGGCCGCGCAGCTGGAACAAGTGAGCCGGACGCCCGCTTCGACCCGCTGCAGCCGGTGCGACAACCGACCGAGCGCGTATCCGGCATTTCCCGGGTGCGGCACGCGTCCCGAGGCAACGCATAATCCATGGCCATCACGATAGCGCTCGACTGCATGGGCGGCGACCACGGCGCCCACGTCACCGTGCCCGCCGCCCTCGATTTCCTCGAAGGCGTCGAGGACGCGCAGGTTGTCCTGGTGGGAAATCCCGAAGCAATTGAACCCGAGCTGATGCGCCGCCGCGTAAAGGCAGGCGGCCGCATCCGCATCGAAGCTGCAACGGAAGTGGTGGCAATGGATGAAGCGCCGGCCTCGGCGCTGCGGGGAAAACGCGACTCGTCGATGCGGCTGGCGATCGACCTGGTCAAGAGCGAACAGGCGGATGCCTGCGTCAGCGCCGGCAACACCGGAGCGCTGATGGCGATGTCGCGGTTCGTGCTCAAGATGCTGCCCGGCATCGAGCGTCCGGCCATCGCCTCTTTCCTGCCGACCCAGCGTGGCCGCACCTGCGTGCTCGATCTCGGCGCCAATGTGGACTGCACCGCGGAACACCTGCTGCAGTTCGGCGTGATGGGATCGTCGCTGGTAAGTGCGGTCGAACACGTCGAACGCCCGACAGTGGGCCTGCTCAACATCGGAGAAGAGGAGATCAAGGGAAACGAAGTGGTCAAGCAGGCCGCAGAACTGATGCGCGACAGCGGCCTTAATTTCTACGGCAACATCGAGGGTACGGATATCTACAAAGGCACCACCGACGTAATCGTATGCGACGGCTTCGTCGGCAACATCGCGCTCAAGACTTCGGAAGGGCTGGCGCAGATGCTGGCGATGTACCTGCGCCAGGAGTTCGGACGCAATCTGTTCACCAGGCTTTCGGGCGCGATAGCTTTACCGGTCATCAATGCCTTCCGCCGTCGCGTCGATCCGCGTCGCTACAACGGCGCCAGCCTGCTCGGCCTGAAAGGAATCGTGGTCAAGAGCCACGGCTCGGCGGACAGTTTCGGTTTGCGCTTCGCGATCCAACGGGCCTACGAGGAAGCGCATAATGACATGCTCCACGGCATCAGCGAGCGCATGGCGTCAATTCATCAAAGGGTGGTGTGATGAATTCCCGGATCATCGGCACCGGCAGCCATCTTCCCGAGAAGGTTCTCACCAACGCCGATCTTGAAAAGATCGTCGACACTTCCGACGAATGGATCCGCAGTCGCACGGGTATTCGCAGCCGCCATATCGCGGCGGAAGGCGAACTGGCCAGTGACCTGGCGCTGCCGGCTGCGCGGAAGGCACTGCATTCCGCGGGTGTCGCGGCGGAAGACATCGACATGATCATTGTCGCCACCACCACGCCGGACATGATTTTTCCGAGCACAGCGTGCATCCTGCAATCCAGACTCGGTATCGTCGGCTGCCCGGCGTTCGACCTGCAGGCGGTGTGCAGCGGCTTCGTCTATGCGCTGAGTACGGCGGATCTTTTCATCCGCGCCGGCCAGGCAAAGAAAGTGCTAGTGGTCGGCGCTGAGGTCTATTCCCGGATTCTCGACTGGAACGACCGCGGCACCTGCGTGTTGTTCGGCGATGGAGCCGGTGCGGTCGTGCTCGCGGCGAGCGACACACCCGGGATTCTGGCAACGCGCCTGCACGCCGATGGCAGCCACAAGGACCATCTGTCGGTGCCGGGCAGCGTATGTGGCGGCAAGGTGTGGGGCAGGCCGTTTGTGCACATGGACGGGGGCCCGGTTTTCAGGTTCGCCGTGCGGGTATTCGTAGAGGTCGCTCACGAAGTGTTGGATCAGGCCGGGCTGAAGGTGTCGGACCTGGACTGGTTCGTGCCGCACCAGGCCAACATCCGCATCATGGAAGCGACCGCCATAAAGCTCGGTCTGCCTGTCGAGAAAGTCATCGCCACCGTAGATCATCACGGCAATACGTCGGCAGCTTCGATCCCCTTGGCGCTCGACGAAGCGGTGCGCGACGGGCGGATCCGCCCCGGCCAGACGCTGCTGCTGGAAGGCGTGGGCGGAGGATTTACCTGGGGCGCGGTGTTGTTGCGCTGGTAAACGCGACGACATGAAGATCGCGTTTGTTTTTCCTGGGCAGGGCTCGCAGTCGGTCGGCATGATGCAGTCTTTCGCAGAGCTGCCTGGCGTACGCGAAACGTTTGCGCAGGCTTCCAAAATGCTGAAGCAGGATCTTTGGAACCTTGTTGCAGAGGGTCCCGCGGAAGACCTCAATCTCACTGCCAATACGCAGCCTGTGATGCTGGTGGCGGGTGTGGCGCTGTATCGCGCGTGGCAGGCGCGGGAAGGATCCGCGCCGGCGATCATGGCGGGGCACAGCCTCGGCGAATACACCGCCCTGGTGGCAAGCGGCGCGCTGGATTTTGCCGATGCGGTGCCGCTGGCGCGGTTTCGCGCCCGCGCGATGCAGGAAGCCGTGCCGGCGGGAGTGGGCGCGATGGCGGCGATAGTCGGTCTGGATGATGACGTGGTCCGCGCCGTTTGTGCGCAGGCGAGCGGACCAAACGAAGTGGCGGAGGCCGCGAATTTCAATTCGCCCGCGCAGGTGGTCATCGCCGGCAACAAGGCCGCTGTCGAACGTGGAATGGAAATCGCGAAAGCCAGGGGCGCGAAACGCGCGGTGCTCCTGCCGATGAGCGTGCCGTCGCATTGCAGTCTCATGCGGCCAGCGGCCGAGCGCATGCGTCAGGAACTGGGCGCGCCGTCGTTCAGGCGCGGCACGGTCCCGGTGCTGCACAATGCCGATGTCAAGAGCGCCGAATCGGTTGACGCGATCAAGGACGCGCTGGTGCGTCAGCTGGTTCAGCCTGTGCGCTGGGTGGAGACGGTGCGGCAGATGGTGTCGAGCGGCGTTACCCATATTGTCGAATGCGGACCCGGAAAGGTGCTGGCCGGACTGAACAAGCGCATCGCACCGGAAACCCAGATTCTTTCGTTCAGCGATGGCGCGGCATTTGGCCAGGCTTTGTCGGTGCTGAAGTAAGCCTGCAATCGATCTAGGGGAGAGGAGTTCATGCTCACAGGAAAAGTTGCACTGGTGACCGGCGCCAGCCGGGGGATCGGGCAGGCAATAGCGGTTGCGCTTGGCAAGGCCGGCGCGACGGTGGTAGGTACCGCCACCAGCGACGCTGGCGCCGTGGCAATCTCCGCCTATCTGGCAGGCGAAGGCATTAAGGGCTCCGGGCTCAAGCTCAATGTCAACGATCCCGCGGCGATGGAGCAGGTGCTCGGCGACATCGAGTCACAGTTTGGTTCGGTCGCAATCCTCGTGAACAATGCCGGAATTACCCGCGATAACCTGCTGCTGCGAATGAAGGACAGCGAATGGGACGAGATCATGGACACCAACCTGAAGTCGGTGTACCGCTTGAGCAAGCTGGTAATCCGCCCCATGATGAAAGCGCGATCCGGGCGCATCATCAGCATTACCTCGGTGGTGGGCTCGATGGGCAACCCGGGGCAGGTGAATTACGCGGCAGCCAAGGCCGGGATCGTCGGATTCAGCAAGTCGCTTGCCCGTGAAGTGGGCAGCCGCAACATCACTGTAAACTGCGTGGCGCCCGGTTTCATTGACACCGACATGACGCGCGGACTGCCGGAGGAGAGCAAGACTGCGCTGCTGGCGCATGTGCCATTGGCCCGATTCGGGCAGCCGCGTGAAGTGGCGGCGGCGGTAGTGTTTCTCGCGTCCGAGGGCGCAGCCTATGTCACCGGAAGTACCCTGCATGTCAACGGTGGCATGTACATGGATTGACTCCGGAAGCCTTGCAATTTTGGTAGACTAACGCGCGTGTTTTTCGCCGTTGCAGGTGCCCCTCCGGGGCGGCGGCGGTCAGACACGTTACTGCATCTTCAAGTAAAGGGAAGGGACATTAATGGAATCCGTAGAACAGCGCGTGAAAAAAATCGTTGCCGAACAACTGGGCGTGAACGAGGCGGACGTGAAGAATGAATCCACGTTCGTCGACGACCTCGGAGCTGATTCCCTCGACACCGTCGAACTGGTGATGGCGCTTGAAGAAGAGTTCGAGTGCGAGATCCCCGACGAAGAGGCGGAAAAGATCACTTCCGTCCAGCAGGCCACTGATTACATCAAGGCGCATCTCAACTAATCACGCCTTCATTCCTCTTTTTCCGGAGTCCCGTTGTCTAGGCGCCGAGTCGTAGTCACCGGCCTGGGGACCGTTTGCCCGGTCGGGAACAGCGTCAAGGAAGCGTGGACCAACATCCAGGCGGGCAAGTCCGGGATCACCCGGATCACCCGTTTTGACGCCGGCCCTTTTGCATCCCAGATCGCCGGCGAGGTAAAGAATTTCGACGTCGGCCAGGTGCTGTCGCCGAAAGAAGCGCGGCGCGTTGATCTTTTCATCCATTACGGCATTGCCGCTGCAGTGGAGGCAATTCGCGACGCCGGGCTCGAGGCCAATCCGAAGGACGCCGAGCGCATCGGCTTGAATATCGGTTCGGGAATCGGCGGACTGCCGCTGATCGAGGAAACCCACCGGGCCATGATCGAAGGCGGCGCGCGCAAGATCTCCCCGTTCTTCATCCCCGGCGCGATCATCAACATGATTTCGGGAAACCTTTCGATCATGTACGGTTTCAAGGGGCCGTGCCTGGCGATGGTCACCGCGTGCACGACCGCAAATCATTGCCTGGGCGACTCGGCGCGGCTGATCGAGTACGGTGATGCCGACGTCATGATCGCGGGCGGATCCGAAGCCGCGCTGTGTTCGCTGGGCGTTGGAGGATTCTCGGCGGCGCGCGCGCTCAGCACGCGTAACGACGATCCGGAAACAGCGAGCCGTCCCTGGGACAAGGACCGCGACGGTTTCGTGCTGGGTGAGGGCGCCGGAGTGCTGGTGCTGGAGGAACTGGAACACGCCAGGGCACGCGGCGCCAGGATCTACTGCGAGCTTGCCGGATATGGCGTGAGCGCCGATGCGCACCACATTACTGCGCCCTGCGAGGACGGCGAAGGCGCCGCTCGCGGAATGCTCAACGCAATGCGAAATGCCGGCATCAATCCGGACCAGGTGGATTACATCAATGCCCACGGCACCTCGACGCCGCTGGGCGACGTAGCCGAGACTATTGCGGTGAAGCGCTGCTTCGGCGAGCACGCCAAACGTCTCGCCGTCAGTTCGACCAAGTCGGCGACCGGACACCTGCTCGGCGCCGCCGGCGGAGTGGAAGCGATTTTTTCCGTACTCGCGATTCGGGACCAGGTCGCTCCGCCGACCATCAATCTGTTCAATCAAGACCCTCAGTCCGACCTTGATCATGTGCCGAACACCGCACGCCCGATGAAAATCAAGGTTGCCATGTCGAATTCCTTCGGATTCGGCGGGACCAACGGCACGCTGATTTTCCGCGCGGTCTGAGCGCTGCCGGAAACATCCCCCGAGGGCGCCGGCCGGTTGACTCTGCGGCAGCCGCGGACCACCTGGAGATGGCGAATATGCCGTTGAGGTGACTCCCCCAGCATGGCAAAACGCAAGAACCTTTTTCTGCCCAAACCCAAGTGGACGCTCATGCGCCTGTTGCGGACGCTGATTGCCTTCGGCGTGCTCGCGGTGGCCGGCGGAGCCTGCTGGCTTGGTTACTTCGCACTGACACCGGTCGAAGTGGCAC
>JAXIOX010000045.1:0-6041 GCA_045403275.1 Burkholderiales bacterium
CCGCAGCGATTTCTGGCCCTCCGAAAAGTCTTGTGGCATCATGGAGTTAACGTAAAGGGGAGAGTGCCATGACCAGCGAACACCACGCGCAGGAAATCCAGATGCTGCGCTCCGAGATAGAAATGCTCATGAACGAACGGCAAAGCCTTTTGCGCGCGACCGGCGCGGCGGCGGTATTTGTTGCCAATCTCGACAGCGAGTCCCTTCCCGAGAGTACTTACGCGGTCGCGGATATCCTCGCGCATGCGCTCAACCAACTCTCCGAGGATTCGCTTCGCGATGCGCTCGAGCTGGTCCGTCCCACGGTCGAAGCATCGCGCAACGAGGCGAAGAAGCAGGAGCGGTAGCGGCGGCAGGAGCATGACGAACCGGCAGCCGGCCGGCCGCATCCACATGGTCAATTCCACATCCGGCGTGAAACCCAAAATCGGTCTGATCCTGACCGGCGGCGGCGCGCGAGCTGCCTACCAGGTCGGATTCCTGCGCGCGGTGTCGCACATGTTGCCGCGCGGGGCACCCAATCCGTTTCAGATCCTCTGCGGTACTTCCGCTGGCGCGATCAATGCAGCGGCAATGGCCGCCGGTGCCACCGATTTTCACCGGGCCGTGCGCCGGCTGATGCTGGTCTGGAAGTATTTTCACGTCGAGCAGGTCTATCGCTCCGACGTTGCGGGGGTCATCGGTACCGGAAGCAAGTGGCTTGCCGCTTTGCTGCTCGGCGGTCTGGGCAAGAACAATCCGACCTCGTTGCTCGACAACGCGCCGCTTGCGCAACTGTTGCGCCGCCACCTGGACTTTCCCGCCATCCGCAGGAGCATCGAGGCCGGTGCGCTGTACGCGCTGTCGGTCACGGCATCGGGTTACACCTCGGGCCAGTCGGTGAGCTTCTTCCAGGGCGTGCCCGGGCTGGCGGGTTGGCACAGGGCACGCCGGATAGGCGTGCCGGAGATGATCGACATCGACCATCTCATGGCCTCGAGCGCACTGCCGTTCATTTTTCCGGCCGTGCCTTTGCGCCGCGAATTTTTCGGTGACGGCAGCATGCGCCAGATTGCGCCGATCAGCCCCGCGCTGCACCTGGGCGCAGACCGGGTCATCGTCATCGGTGCTAGCCGGCAGCCAGGAAATGCGACGGAACGCATCAAGACCATCGCCTATCCGTCGCTGGCACAGATCGCCGGCCATGCTCTCAACAGTATTTTTCTCGACAGCCTCGAAGTGGACATCGAGCGCCTGCAGCGCATCAACCGGACGATACGGCTGATATCTCCGGACGACCGATCCAGGCACGACGTGCAGCTGCGAGAAATAGACGTGTTGGTCATTTCCCCGAGCGAGGAAATAGACAGGATGGCCGCGCGCCACTACCACGAACTGCCCCGTTCGATCCGATTCCTGTTGCGCGGCCTGGGCGCGACCAGGACCGGCGGCGCGACGCTGACCAGTTATCTGCTGTTCGAGCCGGCGTATTGCCGCGCGCTGATCGCCCTGGGGTACAAGGATACGATGGCGAAAAAGGGCGAGATACTGAAGTTCGTTGGCACATGAACATGAACATACTTGTTTTTGGCGCAACCGGTCCGACCGGGCAGCAGGTGGTGAAGCAGGCCCTGGGCCAAGGCCACACCGTCACTGCCTTCGTGCGCAACCCGGCTGCGCTGCCAATAAGTGACCAGCGCCTGCGCGTCGTCATTGGGGACACAACCCGAGACACGCCTGAAATTGTCGCGGCTGTGAGCGGCCAAGACGTGGTGATCAGCGCCCTGGGACGCCGGAGCACGTTCAAGTCCGATCACCTGATCGAGCGCAGCATGCAGGTAATCTTGCCGGCGATGAAGCGCGTCGGGGTGCGCCGCCTCATCCTGGTTTCTGCGTTCGGAGTCGGAGAGTCCCGTCGCGATGCACCGCTGATTCCCCGCATCATGTACCGCGTTTTGCTGAGTGATATCTTCGCCGACAAGAAAGTCGCGGAGGACAATGTGCAGCGTGAAAATCTTGACTGGACTTTCGTCTACCCGGTGCTCCTGACGGACGGGCCGATGACCGGTGCTTACCGTGTGGGAGATCGCCTCGAACTGCACGGCCTTCCCAGGATTTCGCGAGCCGATGTCGCGCACTTCATTCTCGCCGAGGTTGGAAAGCGGGCGTTTGTGCGCAAAGTCGCGGTCATCAGCTACTGAGCGTCGAGCGTTCGGCGAGGATGACACTTGAATCGTCGATCGGGCGGACCAGATCTGTTTGCGGCTTCGACCTGTCGGGCATTATGCGAATTAGTCGCCTCAATCGGGGCGTTGCCCGGCTGCCATCGGGAGGGATTGTGAATGTCTGAGATTCATGAGGGGGGTTGTCTTTGCGGAGCAGTCCGATACCGGACCACGGGACAGCCTGTCCGCACCACTGTCTGTCATTGCACGTTCTGCCAGCGCCGCTCGGGAAGCGCCTTCGCCGTGATCGTGTACTTCAGGGAGAAAGACGTCGAATTTAGCGCCGGCACCCCGACCTACTTCGAGCATCGCTCGGACGAAAGCAGGCGATGGCTGCGTATCGAGTTCTGTCCGCGGTGCGGCACCACTGTCGCGCATACCGCCGAGGTCTTTCCCGAAGTTCGCGCCATCGCCGGCGGGACGTTCGACGATCGTGCCTGGTTCAAAATAGAACGCCACGCCTGGACACGCTCGGCCTGCCCGTGGGTGGTTGTCCCGGAGGGCGTCCAGGTATTCTCGAAGAGTTCGGTGGCCTCGATTCAGAAGGCGCCGTGATATTCGGCAAGGTATGAACCGGGGAGGCGACGGCGAGTGTTCATCCCGATCGTCAATATGCAAGCCTGACAACTTTGCATGTCGAGCACGATCGTGCAAGGGCAAAAATGAAACACCGGGAGGGCTTTTTCAGGGGCGCACGCGGTACCAGCACCTACTATCAGGTTTGGCTGCCGGATGATGCGCCCAAGGCTGTGTTGCTGCTCGTCCACGGCCTGGCGGAACACAGCGGGCGCTATGCGAACCTGGTCGGGCACTTCGTTCCGCGCGGCTACGCGGTTTACGGCATGGATCATGTCGGTCATGGAAAATCGGGCGGCGCGAGGGCATACGTCGAGCGCTTCAACGATTTCGTCGAACCGCTGGGGACGTATTTCGGTATGGTCCGTGAATGGCAGGCCAACGCGCCGATTTTTCTGGTCGGCCACAGCCTCGGCGGGTTGATAGGGGCCACGTATCTGCTGGATCATCAGGATAGCCTGCAAGGCGCTATCCTTTCCGGACCCGCCGTCGGGATTCCCGATAACATTTCGCCGGCGACCATATGCGCCGGCAGGATCCTGTCCGCGCTGATTCCCGGGATCGGCATCCTTCGGCTGGACGCACGCGGCGTCAGTCGCGATCCCGCGGTGGTGGCGGCTTACGTCAACGACCCGCTGGTGTTCACGGGCAAAGCCACGGCGCGGCTGGGTGCCGAAATGCTCGAGGCGATGCAGCGCATAACGGCCGAAGCGAACCGGATCCGGCTTCCGATCCTGATTCTCCAGGGCGGGGCGGACAAACTCGTCGATCCGGCCGGTGCCCGGAGGCTGCATCATCTGGTCGGCTCCACCGACAAGACCCTGAAGATTTACGAAGGCTTGTACCACGAGGTCTACAACGAGCCTGAACACGAACAGGTCCTGCGCGACCTCGAGTCGTGGCTGGAGACACGTCTGCCATAAACACCCCCCTCTCCCTTTCGCGGGAGAGGGTCAGGGAGAGGAGGGATGTTAATATTTGACCATGTCGTTCTTGTCCCTCATAGCCGCGCTGTTGATCGAGCAGGTCTGGCCGCTCAACCCGCGCTGCACGGTGTACCGCTGGTTCACGCGCTATGTGAACTTGCTGGGCAGCCATTTCAACGCCGGTGAACAGCGCCAGGGCGTAATCGCCTGGTGCCTGGCGGTGCTGCCGTGGGTGATCGTCAGCATCGCCGTTTACCATTTCCTGCGCGAAATTCATGTCGTCTTCGGCTGGGCATGGAGCGTCGCGGTCCTCTATCTGACGATGGGCTTCCGCCAATTCAGCCACGCGTTCACCGGGATCGTCGAGGCGCTGCGGGTCGGCGATCTGGACAAGGCGCGCCAACTGCTCGCCGAGTGGCGCGGTGAATCGGCAACCGAATATAACGGCACGGAGATCGCCAAGGTCGCCATTGAGGAAGGCCTGATCGGGGCACATCGGCACGTGTTCGGCGTGATCTTCTGGTTCCTCATCCTGCCCGGGCCGAGTGGTGCCGTACTGTACCGTCTGGCCGGCCTGCTGGAACAGAAATGGGGAAGCCGATCCGAGGAGGACTACGGCGAGTTCAGACAGTTTGCGCGCAAAGTGTTCCACTATATCGACTGGATCCCGGTACGGCTGACTGCAATAAGCTTTGCGATAGCCGGGGATTTCGAGGACGCGGTGCACTGCTGGCGTACACAGGCCACCGTATGGATGCATCCGGAACAGGGCGTGGTGCTGGCAAGCGGTGCCGGGGCGCTCGGCGTGCGGCTCGGGGAAACTTTGCACCACGATGGCACCGTGAGCTTCCGTCCCGAGCTCGGTCTCGGCGACGAGGCTGACGTAAACACCATGACCAGTGCGGTGGGAATGATCTGGCGCGCGCTGGTGATATGGATGCTCGTCGTCGGGCTGGTTACCGTTGCGCGCTGGGTCGGCGGCTAGACCGGTCACCGCCTCAGAATCTTTTGCCTGACTCGATCTCTTTTGCCAGCTTTCGGTAGGCGTCCAGCCGCCGCATATTGACCTTACCCTCCCCCACCGCTTGAGCAATGGCACAGCCCGGCTCAACCAGATGCCGGCAGTTGCGGAAGCGGCAGCGTCCGGTGAGCGGCCGGAATTCGCGGAACGCCCCGGCAACGTCCTGCTCCGTCAGGTGATGCAGCCCGAATTCCTGCATGCCCGGAGAATCGATCAGGTGCGACTTCGCGTCGAGGTGATACAGGCGCGCGTGCGTGGTGGTATGTCTTCCGGAGTCCAGCGCGGCGGATACGTCCGAGGTCGCTGCGCCGGTTCCGGGGATCAACGCGTTGATGATCGTGGACTTGCCCATGCCCGACTGTCCAACCAGCACACTCGTGTGCCCCTCGAGCGCAGGGCGAATTGGCGACACATCGCGTTTGGCCGACAGCGGCGCCACGCGATAACCGAGATCGGTGTAAATCCTGAGCCGGTCTAATGCGGTGGAATCTTCATTCGCCAGGTCGGATTTGTTCAGAACGATCAGGCAGGAAAGCCGCTGGTGCTCGGCTGCCACCAGGCAGCGATTCAGCAATTCCTCGTGGAAACTGGGGACGAACGCCAGGACGATGACGGTCTGGGTAATGTTCGCGGCGACCATCTTCTGACGGAACTGGTCGGAACGGTACAGCAACGTGGACCGCGGCTCCACGGCCTCGACCACGCCCTGGCCGGGCGCAGTGCGCATTATCTCCACGCGGTCGCCGCAGGCCAGCGTGCTGCGCTTGCCGCGCGGAACGCAGGTCAGGACCTCCGAACCGGTCAGCTCGACAAGATATTGCCGGCCGAAATTCCCGACTACCAGGCCGTGCAGCAGAGTTTTTGGTGCGCTCAACGCTTATTCAAGACCAACGCCAACCGCAGAGGACGCAAAGGACGCAGAGGAAAAACAAGAACGAGGGAAAGAAAATTGGAGTAAAAAGCGAAGTAACTTTTCGCGAACCTGTGCCGCCAACTTTCGCCGCGACGGATAATGAGCCAATGAAGGGTTTTCACCCGAATTTGTTTTCTTGCACTTGCCTTTCCTCCGCGTCCTCTGCGGTGAGGGCTTTACAGGTTGAAAAGCGCATCTAACTTGGCTGCGCAGATACAACACGCCCGGAGGGCTTGTTGAGGGGTTCACTCATGTGCTTGGCACGTGATGTGAACACCATAACACGCGTCAAGCTTGTTGAGGGGTTCACTCATGTGCTTGGCACGTGATGTGAACACCATAACACGCGTCGAGCTTGTTGCGGGGTTCACTCATGTGCTTGGCACGTGATGTGACCACCA
>JAXIOX010000022.1:0-5464 GCA_045403275.1 Burkholderiales bacterium
CCAAGATCATCCGCAAGGTGCTGGAGTCGGCGATTGCCAATGCCGAACACAACCAGGGTGCCGACGTCGATGAGTTGACGGTCACGACCATCCACGTCGAACAGGGTACGAGCCTGAAGCGTTTCATGCCGCGCGCCAAGGGCCGCGGTTTCAAGATCACCAAGCCTACCTGCCACATTTACGTGACGGTAGGGGACAAGGAGTAAGCATGGGACAGAAAATTCACCCGACCGGGTACAGGCTGTCGGTGCAGCGCAACTGGACTTCGCGCTGGTATTCGAACAGCAAGAATTTCCCGGCGATGCTGCAGGAGGACATCAAGGTCCGCGACTTCCTGAAGAAGAAGCTGGCGCACGCCGCGGTCAGCAAAGTGGTGATCGAGCGCCCGGCCAAGAACGCCAAGATCACCGTGTACAGCGCCCGTCCCGGTGTGGTGATCGGCAAGAAGGGCGAGGACATCGAGCGTCTGCGCGGCGAACTGCAGAAGCTGATGGGCGTACCGGTCCACGTGAACATCGAGGAAGTGCGCAAGCCCGAGATCGATGCCCAGCTGATCGCGGATTCCATCGCCCAGCAGCTGGAGAAGCGCATCATGTTTCGCCGCGCCATGAAGCGCGCGATCCAGAATGCCATGCGCCTGGGCGCGCAGGGCATCAAGATCATGAGTGCGGGACGTCTGAACGGGATCGAAATCGCCCGCACCGAGTGGTACCGCGAAGGCCGCGTGCCGCTACATACCCTGCGTGCCGACATCGACTACGGCTTCTCCGAGGCCAAGACCACTTACGGAGTGATCGGCATCAAGGTGTGGGTATACAAGGGCGAAGTGCTCGGTCGCGGCGAGCAGCCGGTGGCGGCGCCAGCGCCGGAGCCGGAGAGGAAGGCAAGACGAGGAGCCAGGCATGCTGCAGCCAGCTAGAAGGAAGTACCGCAAGGAGCAAAAGGGCCGCAACACCGGAGTCGCGACCCGCGGCGCCAAAGTGAGCTTCGGCGAGTACGGCCTGAAGGCGGTCGGCCGCGGCCGTCTGACCGCGCGCCAGATCGAAGCCGCGCGCCGTGCCATGACCCGCCACGTCAAGCGCGGCGGGCGGATCTGGATCCGCATCTTCCCGGACAAACCGATCTCGCGGAAGCCGGCGGAAGTGCGCATGGGCAACGGCAAGGGCAACCCGGAGTACTACGTTGCGGAGATTCAGCCCGGCAAGGTGCTCTACGAGATGGACGGCGTGGACGAGGCGTTGGCACGCGAGGCATTCCGGCTGGCCGCTTCCAAGCTGCCGATTCTTACCACGTTCGTAATCAGGCAGGTGGGATAAGCGATGAAAGCGAGTGAACTCCGGGCCAAGAGCGCGGCCGACCTCAACAAGGAGCTCAATGCTCTCCTCAAGGCGCAGTTCTCGCTGCGCATGCAGCTTGCTACCCAGCAGCTGAACAACACCAGCGAGATCAAGAAGGTGCGCCGCGACATCGCGCGCGTGCGCACCCTGATCGGTGAGAAGGCCAAACAATCATGAACGAGAATCAGCAATCCAATGCACGCAAACTGACCGGGCGCGTGGTCAGCGACAAGATGAAAAAGACCGTCACCGTCCTGGTCGAGCGCAAGGTCAAGCATCCGATTTACGGCAAGTTCGTCCGCCGCTCCAAGAAGTATCACGCGCACGACGAGAGCAACGAATTCCATCCGGGGGACCTGGTGTTGATCGAGGAAACCCGTCCGCTGTCCCGGACCAAGACCTGGAAAGTGGTGAAACTGGTGGAGAAAGCCAAGGAAGAGGTCTGAAAGCCTTGCCTGGGCGGAGTTTTTTCCCTAGAATTGCGCCTTTTTCCCGGGACGCCATTGTCCGTTGCGCCCCGGTTTCCGACCCGGACGGGTTCCAAAACTGGTCTGCCGAAGCATGAAACACGAGGCAGGCGAAGTTGGAGAGCGAGCAAGCAGATGATTCAAATGCAATCCAGGCTGGATGTTGCCGACAACACCGGTGCGCGCTCCGTCATGTGCATCAAGGTGCTGGGCGGTTCCAAGCGCCGTTATGCCGGCATCGGCGACGTCATCAGGGTGAGCATCAAGGACTGCGCGCCACGCGGGCGCGTCAAGAAGGGCGAGATCTACCACGCGGTGGTGGTGCGCACCCGCAGCGGCGTGCGCCGCCAGGACGGTTCGCTGGTGAAGTTCGATTCCAACGCCGCCGTTTTGCTTAATGCCAAGCTCGAGCCGATCGGCACCCGCATATTCGGGCCGGTGACGCGCGAGCTGCGAACCGAGCGTTTCATGAAGATCGTCTCGCTCGCCCCGGAAGTGTTGTAAGGAACAATCGTGCGCAAAATCCGCAAAGGCGACAACGTCGTCGTCATCACCGGCAAGGACAAGGGCAAGCGCGGCGCCGTGCTGCGCGTGCTCGGCGATAACTACGTCCTGGTCGAGGGCGCCAACCGCGTCAAGAAGCACCAGAAGCCCAATCCGATGAAGGGCACCACCGGCGGCATCATCGACAAGGAGATGCCGATCCACGTTTCCAACGTGGCGGTGTTCAACCCGACCACCCAGCAAGCCGACCGCGTCGGCGTAAAGCGGCTGGACGACGGCCGCCGCGTTCGGATCTACAAGTCGAACGGCGAAATGCTGGACGCTTAAGAGGAAGACATGGCGAAGGCCAAGACCAAGACAGCAGCTGCGGCTAAGGCCGCCTCCACGAAGGCCGGCTCCGCGAAGACCGCCTCCACAAGGGCTGCCTCCGCGAAGGCCGCCCCCGCGAAAACCGGCTCCGCGAAGGCCGCTTCCGCGAAGACCGCCTCCGCAAAGGCCGCTTCCGCGAAGGCCGCCTCGGCAAAGGCTGCTTCGGAAAAGGCCGCCACGGAAAAGGCTGCCTCGGAAAAGGCCGCTGCCGCAACGGCCGCCGCCACGGTGGCCTCCGCAACAGCCCCCGCCGCAACGGCCGCCTCCGCAACTGCCGCCCCCGCAACTGCCGCCCCCGCATTGACCACCTCTGCAACGGCCGCTCCCGCAAAGACCGCCTCTGCAACACCCGCGGCCGCAAAGACCGCCCCCGCAACAGCCGCCTCTGCGAAGGCCGCCTCCACAAAAGCGACATCGATTCATCCGGCGCGGTTGCAGCAGTATTACCGCGAAGCGGTGGTGCCGGCTCTGATGAAGCAGTTTGATTACAAGACCGCCATGCAGGTGCCGCGCATCGACAAGATCGTGCTGAACATGGGCGTCGGCGAGGCGGTCAACGACAAGAAGATTCTCGACAACGCGGTGGGCGACATGACCAGGATCGCCGGCCAGAAGCCGGTGGTGACCAAGGCCAAGAAATCGATCGCCGGTTTCAAGATCCGCAAGGACTATCCAATCGGCTGCATGGTGACGCTGCGCCGCGGCCGGATGTACGAATTCCTTGACCGGCTGGTCGCGGTGGCGATTCCGCGCATTCGCGACTTTCGCGGCATTTCGGTGCGCTCCTTCGACGGCCGCGGTAATTTCAACCTGGGCGTGAAGGAACAGATCATCTTCCCCGAGATCGAGTACGACAAGATCGACGCACTGCGGGGCCTGAACATTACAATCACCACGACAGCGAAGACCGACGAGGAAGCGCGCGCGCTCCTTGCCGCCTTCAAGTTCCCGTTCAAGAGCTGAGGTCGCCATGGCAAAGACCGCATTGGTCAATCGCGAAAAGAAGCGCCGCGCTACCGTGAAGAAATTCGCGGCAAGGCGTGCCGAGCTGCTCGCAATCATCAACAACAGCAGGGCTTCCGACGAGGAACGCATGGAAGCTCGCGAGAAGTTTCAGAGACTGCCGCGCAACTCCAGCCCCGTGCGGCTGCGCAATCGCTGCTCGTTGACAGGCCGCCCGCGCGGGGTGTACCGCAAGTTCGGTCTGGGCCGCGGCAAGCTGCGCGAGATCGCCATGCGTGGCGAGATTCCCGGCGTGATCAAGGCAAGCTGGTAGCAGGAGACTTAGGATGAGCATGAGTGATCCCATTGCCGACATGCTGACGCGCATCCGCAACGCACAGCTTGCGGAGAAAACCTCGGTTGTCGTGCCCGCGAGCAAGCTCAAGGTGTTGATTGCCATGGTCCTCAAGGACGAAGGCTATATCGAGGACTTCGCGCTGCGCGCAGAGGGAGCCAAGAAGGCCCTCGAGATCGGCCTGAAGTACTACGCCGGCCGCCCGGTGATCGAGCGCATCGAGCGGGTCAGCCGTCCGGGGCTGCGCATCTACAGACCGGCCAACGACATTCCGCAGGTGATGAACGGCCTCGGCGTGGCGATCGTGTCCACTTCCAGGGGCGTGATGACCGACCGCAAGGCGCGCCAGACCGGCGTTGGCGGCGAAGTGCTGTGCATCGTGGCGTAGCCGCAGGCCAGGAGCAGAACAGATGTCTCGCATTGGAAATCTTCCGGTCACTCTTCCCAGCGGGGTGGAAGTGACCCTGGCTCCCGGCCAGATTTCGGTCAAGGGGCCGCTGGGCATGTTGTCGCAGCGCCTGGGTTCCGGCGTGGAAGTGAAGCGCGACGGCGACAAGGTGGTGTTCAAGCGGCTCGACGATTCGATGCAGTCGAACGCGCAGTCCGGGACGCTGCGGGCGCTGGTAGCGAACATGGTGAAGGGTGTGACCAAAGGCTTCGAGAGGAAGCTGCAATTGGTCGGGGTCGGCTATCGGGCGCAGGCGCAGGGCGACAAGCTCAACCTGACGCTGGGCTTCTCGCATCCGGTGGTTCACAAGATGCCCAAGGGCATCAAGGTCGAGACGCCGCAGCTGACCGAAATCGTCATCAAGGGCATCGACAAGCAGGTAGTCGGACAGGTTGCGGCCGAAGTGCGCGGTTATCGTCCGCCCGAGCCCTACAAGGGCAAGGGCGTGCGCTACGCCGACGAGCGGGTTGTGCTCAAAGAGACCAAAAAGAAGTAGACGGGACCGGACATGATCGACAAGAAGCAGTCACGCATGCGGCGCGCGCGCCAGACCCGCGCCAAGATCGCCGAATTGAAGGCGGTGCGGCTGGCAATTTACCGCTCCAACGGCCACATCTATGCGCAGGTGATCGACCCGACGGCGAAGGTGCTGGCTACCGCCTCGACGCTCGAGCCGGAGGTGCGCAAACAGGTGCCCAACGGCGCCAACGTCAAGGCCGCCGCGGTGGTGGGTAAGCGCATCGCCGAAAAGGCGAAGGCGCAGGGCGTGGAACAGGTGGCCTTCGACCGCGCCGGGTTCAAATATCACGGCCGCGTGAAAGCGCTGGCCGAAGCGGCGCGTGAAGCCGGGCTCAAGTTCTGAAGGATTAGACCATGGCCAGAATGCAACAGAAAAACGAAGAGCGCAGCGACGGACTGCGCGAGAAGATGGTGTCGGTCAACCGCGTCACCAAGGTGGTGAAAGGCGGCCGCATCCTCGGCTTCGCGGCTCTGACAGTGGTGGGCGACGGCGACGGCGGTATCGGCATGGGTAAAGGCAAAG
>JAXIOX010000286.1:0-6586 GCA_045403275.1 Burkholderiales bacterium
CGTCCACCGCGGCGTCGATGAAGCCGCAGGTGTTGACCACGACAAGATCGGCATCGCGGTAGCTCCCGGAGATCAGGTAGCCCTCGGCACGAAGCTGGGTAAGGATGCGTTCAGAATCGACCAGCGCCTTTGGGCAGCCGAGCGACACGAAACCCACCTTGGGCGCTTCAGCGGCGGCCTTGCGGGTCTTGGCGGCGGTCATTCGGAGTCGGGTGGGATGAAAAACGGCGCGGGATCATCGACCCCACGCCGCTTTCTCGATGAATTCGGGCTTCAGCCGGTCTTGGTCTGCGGTTGCTTGAAGCTGTCGGGTCCGGAGGCGGGCGCTTCCGGCTTGCTGTCTGCCGCCTGCGCGCCAAAGTTGCCGAAGGGGAAGTTGCCGAAGATGGAACGGGCCTGTTTCTGGAGTTGCTGTTGCATGTCGAGGAAGGTATTGGCGCTCTGATCGAGATAACTCGACATCAGTCCCTGGATCGTCGGGCCTTGCATCTTCACGAACTGGCTCCAGGCTTCGGCGTTGAGCAGCGGGTTGTCCCCGAATTTGGGCATGCTCTGTTCCTGCAGGCGGCGCTGGATTTCGATGAAAGTCTGAATGTTTTTTTCGAGATAACTGCCCATCATTCCCTGCATCGCGTTGCCGTAGAAGCGAATGATCTGCGACAGCATGTCGGAAGAGAACATCGGCGCGCCCGCGCTTTCTTCCTCGAGAATGATCTGCAACAGAATGCTGCGGGTGAGATCTTCCTCGCTCTTGGCATCCATGACCTTGAAGACAACCCGCTCGAGAACGAGTTGTTTGACGTCGGCGAGCGTGATGTAGCTGCTGGTGGCGGTATCGTAAAGCCGACGATTCGGATATTTCTTTATCAGGCGGATCTCTTCAGTCATTTTTTTGTGCAGTCCGGAAAATTTCCCGAAGGCGTTCGGATTGGCGACGGCGCCCGCTTTGCCGCGGCGCGCGACAGCGAAATTATAACCTTTTGAAAATTAGGTTTTCCAGTGTTTATGCAGTGCCGTAAAAAAGTTTGACAGGGCGCCGGACGGCCCTTAGGATTCGTCTGGTGCAATGCAGCAGCAAGGCAACCATCGAATTGCGAACGTTATGTTTTACTGCTATTAAACAAAACGTTAAGGAGTGGTTGCGGTGGACGGGAAAATTTCTGCACTGAACAAGAAGCACGTCGAGACTGCGGTTCACGCGGCGCAGATCGTGTTCGAAAGCGTCGAGAGGCCGACCCAGCCCGATATGGAGGCGGTGGAGTTGCTGTTCCGGGAGGGCGTGGCGAGAGTCAGGACGCTGGCTTCCTGACTGACATCGGGTAGCTGAACGAGTGGCGCGATTGCCAGGCGCGGGGCGGAGCCGACAAGGTTCTGGGGTACTCGCGCAACGTGTACGAGATCGCATTCAAGGCCCAGGCCGATATCGGCGAATTGCTGGAACGGAGTTTGCTTGTATCAGGTCAGGAAGTACGGGACTGGGTTGAGGTGGCGTTGAAATCCTCCCCAGTTGGCCAGTCGGAAGCCGCGGCTTCTGCAGCAAAGGCGGCGATGGCCAATGCCCAGGCAATGATCGAAGGAATTTCGAAGGCCGCAAATCAGGCGGCCGGATACGCGGATGCCAGGGTCAGGGCGGCCGCGACGGCGACGGCGGAAGCCGTGAAGGGCGCCGCGAAGTAACGGATGCATGGCTCCTCCCCCTTTATCTAAAGGTTTTCCTTTGGTAAAGGTTCACCCCGGTGGTTAACTCCGCCGGGGTTTTTTTTGCCCATTCCTGGTGCGTAAAAATGGCAGAAAGTTGACGCAACACGGCACGGTGGCTGTGCCCAAACGAGAGTCAAGCCACGCAAAAAATGCCTAAAATAACCTGTTCCAACGTATGGTTATGAGGCATTTTGAATCTAAAAAGTGAATAGGCCCGCAGCCAAACTCGGGGAGCAACGAACCCTCTGCCGATGTTCCGGTCTGACCAGCCACTAGCCACCCTTCACCCTTCACCCTTCACCGCCTCTAATACATGTGTTGTCCGCCGTTGATTGAAATGTTGGCGCCGGTGACGAAGGCGGCCTCATCCGACGCCAGGTAGATGATCAGGCCAGCCACTTCCTCCGGTTTTCCCAGCCGCCCCAACGGAATCTGCGGCAGGATTTTCGAGTCGAGGATCTCCTGCGGAATCGCAGTCACCATTTTGGTGCCGATATAGCCCGGCGAGATGGTGTTCACCGTCACGCCCTTTTTTGCGACTTCGTAGGACAGTGCCTTGGTGAAGCCATGCATCCCGGCCTTCGCCGCCGAGTAATTGGTCTGGCCGAACGCGCCTTTCTGGCCGTTCACCGATGACACGTTGATCACGCGCCCCCAGTTACGCTCGACCATGCCGTCGAGCACCTGTTTGGTCATGTTGAAGACGCTGTCCAGGTTGGTGTGGGTCACCGCATCCCAGTCGGCCTTGGTCATCCTCTTGAAGGTCATGTCGCGGGTAATGCCGGCATTGTTGACCAACACATCCACCGGACCCACCTCGGCCTCGATGCGCCTGACGCAGGCGGCACAAGAGTCGAAATCTGTGACATCTGCCGGGTATGCCTGAAAGTTATACCCACGGTTCTTCATTCCCGCAAGCCATTCCTTGGCAGACTTGTTCGCGGGCGAGTAAGTGGTGACGACGGTGTAACCCTGGTCCGCCATCTTGGTGCAAATGGACTCGCCGAGTCCGCCCATGCCGCCGGTCACCAGGACGTTTCGTTTTGCCATGGCCGCTTTCTCCCTATTTTCTTGGTTGAATTCCGCCGGGGGGTGCGTGCCCTCAACGGAGCTTTTCCTTCACGTACCGCCCGGGTGCCGGCTCGACCACGGGAAATCGCGTGTTCCCCAATGCAGCGGGTGCAGGCCGTTTATTGCCGGACTTCTCGCGCAGCCAGTTCGACCAGTGCGGCCACCAACTTCCGGCTTGTTGCGCTGCACCCGCAAACCAGGCATCCGCGTCCGGCGCCGTTGCGGTATTGGTCCAATAGTGGCGGCGCCTCGCCGCCGCCGGGTTGACGATGCCTGCCACGTGTCCGCTCGCGCCCAGCACAAACTCGGTGTGTCCACCCAGCAATGCCGCGCTCAGATGCACGGTCTTCCAGGGAACGATGTGGTCTTCGCGCGTGGCCAGCACGAAGGCCGGCACTGCGATTCTGCCCAGGTCCACGGGCACGCCGCACGAATCGAGTTTACCGGGAACTCTCAGATTATTCTCCAGGTACATGTTGCGCAGGTAATACGCGTAGAGACGGCCCGGCAGATTGGCTGCGTCGGCGTTCCAGTAGAGCAGGTCGAAAGGTTTCGGTTCCTTGCCCTTCAGATAGTTGTTGATCACGAAATGCCACACCAGGTCGTTCGCACGCAGCGTCGCAAAGGTCGCGGCGAGCCGGCTTCCGGGCATCAAGCCGCTGTTGCGAAATTCCTGCTCGGCGCGCTCGACGAATTCCCGGTCCACGAAGACGCTGATGTCGCCGGTTTCGGAAAAATCCAGCATGGAGGCGAGCAATGTTAGCGAGGCAACGGAGGCATCGTTCTTCTGCGCCTTGACTGCGAGCGCGGTCGCAAGCAGCGTGCCGCCGACGCAGAAACCCAGCGTGTTGACCGGTTCGGCGCCGGCGATTGCGCGCACCGCATCGAACGCGGCCATTACCCCCTCGCGGACGTAGTCGTCCCAGGTGAGGTGGCCGAGCTCCGGCGGGATGTTGCGCCAGGAGACGATGAAAGTCATGAAACCCTGCTCGACGCAGTAGCGCACGAACGAATTCTCCGGCTGCAGGTCGAGGATGTAGTACTTGTTGATAAACGGCGGCACGATGAGCAGCGGCCGTTCGAAAACCTGGCCGGTGGACGGTGCGTACTGGATCAGTTGCATCACCTCGTTCTCCAACACCACCGCGCCGGGTGTGAGCGCGAGATTGCGGCCGACTTCGAAGGCGCGCTCGTCGGTCATCGAAATGTGGCCGCGCGCGAGGTCTGCGGCGAGCAGCTTCAACCCCTGCGTCAGGCTTTCGCCCCGGCTCTCGCTGGCGAGCTTGATGACTTCAGGATTGGTCGCGGCGAAATTGGTGGGCGCGATCGCGTCCGCGAACTGGCGCAGCACGAATTGCAGCCGTCGCTTGGCGTGAGTGTCGAGTTCCGCCAGTTCGCCGAGTTCGTCGAGGAAACGCGCGTTCAAAAGGTAGGCCTGCCGCAGGTAGCGGAAAAACGGCAAGTCGCTCCATTCCGGCGCATCGAAGCGGTGATCGCCGGCGCCGGCGGCATCCTTTGCGGTGTCGCTGCCGCCGCCGAGCAGGCTGCCCCAGAGCGCCAGGTGCTCTCGATAGAGGCGTTCCTGGAGCGAGCGCAGCTTCTCGCGCTGCGCATCCGAACCGAATGCCAGCATGCGCATCAGTTCGGCGAACTCGAGGCGGCCGGACGAGGGAAGCTGGCGCAGGAAATCCTCGACCAGGGCCTGATTGGCCTTGGCGAGTTCCTGATAGGCGCCAGGCGGGGATTCTGCAGGTGAGTTCATGTCCCGGTGGACGCCGGAAGAATCGCGGTCAAAACACGGTTGGAATTCTTGTCCGCACCCCCAGTCAAGTCAAGCTGCAGACACCGCTGCGTGGGCGTTTGACTAAGCGTGACCCCTTGCGAGGAAGCCCACCAGCGCAATCGAGCCGATGCCCAGCGATATAAGCGACACCTGCTCGAGCGTGGCGCGCAGTTCCGGCCGCCTGTGCAGCCCCGGGATCAGGTCGGCCACCGCAACGTAGAGCATGCTGGACACCGCCAGTCCGAGCAGTACCGGAATCCACTCCTGCAGCGGTTGCAGTGCGAAATACGCGAGCAAACCGCCGATCAGCGTAGCGAGGCTGGACATCAGATTGAAGACGAAGGCGCGTGTCCGGCTGAAACCGGAATGCAGCAGGATCAGGAAATCGCCGACTTCCTGTGGAATTTCGTGGGCGATGATCGCCACTGCAGTGACCATGCCCAGACCGGTGTCGGCCATGAACGCGGCGGCGATCAGGATGCCATCCACGAAGTTGTGGATGGTGTCGCCGACCATGATCATCATGCCGCTGCGGCCGTGGTCGCCGAGATCGGCGTGATGATCGTGCGCTTCGCACTCCTCGGCGTGACAATGGCGCCACAGTACCAGTTTCTCCAGCACGAAAAACAAAAGAACCCCGAACAGGATCACGGCGGTAAGCATATGCACGCTCGCAGCCTGCTCGAGTGCGTGCGGCAGGATTTCGAGGAACGCCGCGCCCAACAGTGCACCGATGGCGTAGCTGATCAGCATCGGGATGCGTGCCGGGGATGCGCGCAGCGCGAACGCAGCCGCAGCCAGCACGCTCAACACCGCGCCGACGATTGTCGCGGCAACAATCCAGGCAAGAGTGGACATGAACGAGAACGGGGAATGAAGGATGAACTGCCGGCCAGTATAGCCGGGCATTCAAGGCCTCACTCGGCAAGCCAGATCAGGGCAGCCATGCGACCGGTGACTTTGTCGCGTCGGTGGGAGAAGAAGCGCCGCGGGTCGGAGTAAGTACAGAGGTCGCCGCCGTAGAACCGCGTCACCCCGCTTGCCCGGAGCCGCTGCCGGGCGAGCGCGAACAGGTCGGCCAGCCATTTGCCCGGCTTATGGGCCGCAAATGCGGAGTCCGCATCCGCATTCCGCGCCAGAAACGCGTCGCGCACGTCGGCGCCGACCTCGAAGGCGGAAGGGCCGATGGCAGGGCCAAGGTAGGCGAGCAATTCATCGGGAGCGGTAGCCATCGCGCGTACCGTGTTTTCCAGTACGCCCGCCGCCAATCCGCGCCACCCGGCGTGGGCCGCCGCGACCACGCTGCCAGTGCGATCGGTGAGCAGCACCGGCAGGCAATCCGCCACCATGACTGCGCACACCGAGCCTGGATTCCTCGCAACTGCGGCGTCGGCTTCCACCGGCTGATGCAGCCCGTCGGCATCCACCACCCGTGCGCCGTGGATCTGCAACAGCCACTTGGGTTCGGCAGGAAGAAGATCCCGCAGCGATGTCCGGTTGGTCCGAACCGATTGCATGTCGTCACCGTTACGTTGCCCAAGGTTCATGCTGGCGAAAGCTCCCGTGCTCACGCCGCCGCTACGGGTGGTGATGAGCGTGCGCACGTTTACCGGGGCCGGCCAGTTTGGGACGATCCAGTCGCGAGGCGGCTCAAGCATTTCGGAGAACCGACAACAATTGCGCGATGTCCGGCGGCGTCGGCGCCTGCCAGGTCAGTGTTTCGCCGGTCTGCGGATGAACGAGTGCGAGCCTGGCGGCGTGCAACGCCTGCCGGGGAAAATCCAGTGCCTCCACGGGCAGTTTCGTGCTGCGATTACCGAGGCGATACAACGGATCCCCGATCAACGGATGTCCGATGGAGTGCAAGTGCACGCGAATCTGATGCGTGCGCCCGGTTTCAAGGCGACAGCGCAGCAGAGACCAGGACGACCCGCGCTCGAGCACGGCGTAGTGAGTGGTGGCCGTCTTGCCATTGGCCACCACCGCCATCCTGGTGCGGCTTACCGGGTGGCGGCCGATCGGTGCCTCGAC
>JAXIOX010000046.1:0-3478 GCA_045403275.1 Burkholderiales bacterium
GGCGAGCACGAACAGGCGGTAATAGGAGTAGATGAAATCGCCCAGAATCAGTTGACCGCGAAGCTGCTCCGGCAGTGAGAACGGCAGGCCAGTGGTTCCCCAGATCATGCGCAGGCTCTGCTCGGCGGTCAGCGCCAGGCCAAATGTGAACAACAGACCCAGCATCGGATCCTTGTTGTAGAGGCGCCGCAGGGCAAAGCGCTCTATCAGGACGCCGATCAGCGCCACGCCTGCCGGGGACAGCCCCATCGCACCGAAAAAGCCGAGTCGTCTTTCGATTTCGTAGGCGAGATAGGCGCCTACCGCATAGAACGCGCCGTGCGCGAGGTTGACGACGCCGCCGAGACTGAAGATCAGCGAAAGTCCCAGCGACAGGACGATGTAGTACGACCCGACCAGCAGGCCGTTGGCGATCTGCTCGAGAAGAAGCACGAACGAAACGAACTCAGCCGCGGCTCACGCCGCCGGTAGGCTGCAGGGGTTTTCCTGTTGCGTGGGCTGGATCAGCTCCAGCGACTCCTTGGCGCCCGGCACGGTTTCGACGACGTCGAAGATGTCCCACTGATCCTTGGACTTCGACTTGTCCTTCACATTGACCACGTACATTTCCTGCAGCAACTGGTGGTCCCAGTCGCGGAATTTGCCCTTGCGCGCTTTGAGCAGATCGAACTCCGCGCCTTTCTCCAGATGCTGGATCATCCTGGATGCCTCGGTGCCCCTGGTTTCTGCAACGGTCTGCAGCACGATGCGCACGCCGATGTAATCGCCCCAGGCCTGATTCTCCGGCGGTTGTCCGTACTTCTTCACGAAGCGTTCGGTAAAGGCCCGGGCTGAGGGAATGTTCAGGCCGTGGTACCACAGGCTCTGCCAGTGGCCGGACAGCGCATCCAGGCCGGTGGCCCAAAACGGCGCCGTGTCCATCACGCCGCCGGCAAGCTGATAGGGCAGGCCGTATTCCTTGTACTGCTTCAGGAACGTGGTCTGGTCCACGCCGGCCAGATTGAGGTAGACGAAATCGGGCTTGAGCTGGCGGATCTTGAGAATATAGGCGCTGTAGTCCGCAGTGTTGGTAGGTACGAAATCGTTATTGACAATGATGCCGCCGTTCTGCTCCAGGAAGCGCGAGGAAACCTTGTAGAGATCGTGGCCGAAGGCGTAGTCCGCGGTCAGAAAACACCAACGCGCGCCCTTGATCAGGTTCTTCTGCAGTTGCCATGTGCCAATGGTCTTGGTGTACATGGTGTTGCTGCCCTCGATGTGAAACATGTAGCGCTTGCAGTTGGAGCCGCGCAGTGCATCGGAATTGCAGCCGGTATTGAAGAACGGGATCTTGTAGCGCTGCGCTTGCTCGCCGATGGCGAGTCCCGACGCCGAACTGATCTCCCCGATAAGGCAGATCACCTGGTCGCGCTCGACCAGCTTGTTCGCCTTGGTCACGGCGGTGGCGGGATTGACGCTGTCTTCGGCGATCATCTCGATCCTGCGCCCGAGTACGCCGCCCGCCGCATTGGCTTCTTCGACCGCCAGCACGGCGCCCTTGTAGCCGTACTCGCCCACTTGGCCGAGAAAGCCGGTGCGCGGCGTAATGTGTCCGATACGGATCGCGTCGGATTGCGCGCGCAGGATCGCCGGTAAACCGAACTGCGCCGCAGCAGCGGCGGCAGTCAGCGTGGCGGTCTGCTTGATCAGCTTGCGGCGGCCCGGTGCGACCATGATTTCGGTTTTCTTGCCCATGGTTCCTCCCCTGTTTTCTGTGGTAGCCCGTTCCAGCAGGCTGCTGGATCGAATCCGGACCGGTTCAGCCCGCCTTCAGAATGCGGGCGACCACGGCGTCGGTTAACTGCGAGGTACTGGCGTTGCCGCCCAAGTCCGGTGTGCACAGCCCGGTCTGCATTACCGCGGACATTGCGGACACGATTCGAGTTGCAAGTCCCGCCTGGCCCAGGTGATCGAGCATCATCGCCCCGCTCCAGATCTGCCCGAGCGGGTTGGCAATGCCCTTGCCGGCAATATCCGGCGCCGAGCCGTGCACCGGCTCGAACATCGAAGGATACTGCCGTTCGGGATTTATGTTGGCGGAAGCCGCGATGCCGATACTGCCGGCAATGGCCGCTCCCAGGTCGGTGAGAATGTCGCCGAACAGATTGCTGCCGACCACCACGCCGAAGCGTTGCGGATGAGTGACAAAGCGCGCGCACAGCGCGTCGATGTGCATCTGTTCGCTTTCGATCTCGGGATAGCCTTTGGCGATTTGCCAGTACACCTCGTCCCAGAACGGCATGCTGAAGTTGATGCCATTGGATTTGGTGGCCGACGTGACTTTCTTCTTGCCGATTCTGCGCGCGAGCTCGAACGCATAGCGGATGATGCGCTCGGTGCCCATACGGGTGAAGATGCTGATCTGGCTGACCACTTCATTGGGCGTGCCGGTGTAGATGCGGCCGCCCATGTTCGAGTACTCGCCCTCGTTGTTTTCGCGAACCACCACGAAGTCGATATCCTGCGGGGCGCGGCCGGCAAGCGGCGTTTTCACTCCCGGCAGGAGCTTTACCGGCCGCACACAGGCGTACTGCTGGAAGCCACGACGTATAGGCACGATCAGTTCCCACAGCGAGACGTGGTCCGGCACGCCTGGAAACCCGACGGCGCCGAGAAAAATTGAATCGAAAGGGCGCAGCTGGTCCAGTCCGTCCGCGGGCATCATGCGGCCGTGCTTCTGGTAGTACTCGCAGCTCCACGGGAAGCTGCGGTAACTGAACCTGAGCCCGCCGTGCGCTTTCGCCGCGGCGTCGAGGACGCGCGTGCCTTCGGGGACGACTTCCTTGCCTATGCCGTCACCCGGGATCAGCGCGATGTTGAATTCTTTCATCTAAGGCAACTAGAGCAATTGGCCACAGAGGACACAGAGTTCACAGGGAAAGACAAAGAAACTAACTGGAGAGCTTTGACGCAAAGAACGAAAAGCCATGCCCGAGTGAACGGGAATTGTGACTGTTCATCGCTCTGTATCGAGTTTCGTTCGTGTTCAAAGCAATTTGGCTTTTCTCCGTGTCCTCTGTGTTCTCTGTGGCAAAAAGGGTTTTGATCGCTTCTAACGTTTGAAGCCGGAGCGGATCCAGTCGATGCTTTTCATTCCGTCCGGCGGGCTGATCTGATCCGGCGGGTAGTACTTGACATTGACCAGCGTGATCTTGCCGTCGACCTTCTTCACCGTTCCGTAGGGCACGTGCTGCACTGCCTGGTGTCCCTTGCCCAGCGACATATCCACCGTGCCGGCGACCGACTCGAACTTGAGGTATTCGAACCCACCGATGATCTGGTCGATCGTGGGATCCTGCACCTTGTTGGCGGCCTGCGCTTTTTCAAATGCTGCCTTGGCACCCAGGAACGCGGTCGCCATGTGATACGAGGCATAAACCGGCGCAACGCCGAAGCGGTCCTTGAATGCCTTTTGGAACCACTTGTTGAGCGTGGTGGG
>JAXIOX010000224.1:0-3147 GCA_045403275.1 Burkholderiales bacterium
TGCGCAGGTTGGTCTTGGCGTTTCCCTTCCAGGTGCCGCGGCCGTGCATCGCGTCGGCGCTCTCGCCGACGTCCAGGATCCAGAACTCGGCCTGCTTCGAGTTCACCGCCTCGAGGATGCCGGTGTCGCCGCCGTAGCCGATGACGCGCACCTGCAGCTTGGAGTTGTCCTGCACCACCTTGGCGATCACCGAAGCCTGCGCATGCAGAATCGAGCCCGGCGGCGATACCGGGATCCTCGAGGCCGTGGACTCGAAGAAGTCCGACTTCTGGATCCTCGACGTCGGCGAGAGCGCCGACGCGTATCACGGCCGCGGCACATGGAAGGGCAACGCGAAGAAGAACCTGCGCACCGGCATCACCATGTACGGCTTCCAGATGGCGTTCTGGGTGCGCAAGGACTCGAACATCAACACCATCGCCGACCTGAAGGGCAAGCGCGTGCCCTCGGAATGGGTGCAGCAGACCGGCGTGATTCCGCACACCACCGCGGTGCTCGCCGCCGGCGGAGTCAACTACAGCCAGGTCGTCCAGGTGCCCGAGGTCAACGTGGTGCGCGCCGCGGACGACTTCAAGGCGGGCAAGCTCGACCTGTTGTTCTTCGCGGTCGGCGCGCCGAAGGTGGCGGAAGTCGCCGCCGCGGTGGGCGGCCTGCGGCTGCTGCCGATGAACGTGTTCCCCGACTCCGAGGCGCGCATGAAGAAGGTCCGCACGGAGTACTACTTCTCGACGGTGAACCCGGCACCGCACATCGCCGGCGTCGACAAGCCCTCCCCGGTGCAGACCATCGACGTGGTGATCGGCGTCGGCTCGCACGTCGCCGATGACGTGGTCCGCCAGTTCGTCAAGGCGATGCGCGAGAACAAGAAGGGTCTCGCCGCCGGCCACCCGAACTTCAACCGCTTCGACGAGACGGAAGCCGGCAAGGTCCAGCCCAGCCTGCCGCACCACCCGGCGTCCATCAAGTACTTCAAGGAAGCGGGCATCTGGCGCGGATAGTCCAGGAGGCCCTCGCCGCCCTCCTGATCGCGGGGTCGATCGGCTGGTCGCTGGATCTGTTCCGGCCGGTTGGGCTGGTGCTGTTCGCCGAGCAGTTCGCCGCCGCCGCCTACGGCATCGGCCTCGCGCTGACGTTTCTGCGCTTCCGGTTCAAAAGCCAGGCGGTCGCAGAGACCGGGGGCGCCGGCAGCGACTCGCCGGTGCCCTGGTACGACGTGCTTCTCGCCTTCGCCTCGCTCGCCCTGCTCGGCTACCTCACGGTCTATTTTCCACGCCTCACCGCGACCTCGGGCTCGCTCAGCCCGGAGATCGTGATTCTTGCGGTCGCCATCACGGCGCTCACGCTGGAAGCCACTCGCCGCACCATCGGCTGGTCGCTGGTCATCATCCTGCTGGTGCTGGCGGGGTACGTGCTGGTCGGCCACCTAGTGCCCGGCCGGATGCAGACCCGCGAGGTTGCGGTCGGCGACATGCTCGCCTACCTCAACATGGACAACAACGGGCTGCTGGGCATCATCCTGCAGATCACGGTGATCGTGATCATCCCGTTCGTGCTGATGGGGCAGCTCCTGATGCGCTCCGGCGGCTCGGGATTCTTCAACGATCTGGCGATCGCGCTGATGGGCCGCTACCGCGGCGGCGCGGCGAAGATGGCGGTGGTGGGCTCGAGCCTGTTCGGCATGATCTCCGGGGTTGCCGCGGCCAACACCGTCGCGGTCGGCGTAGTGACGATCCCGCTGATGAAGCGCTCCGGCATGTCGGCCAAGCTCGCCGCCGCGGTCGAGGCCTGTGCCTCCAACGGCGGCCAGCTGATGCCGCCCGTGATGGGCGCGGTGGCCTTCGTCATGGCCGACTTTCTGCAGCTGCCGTACAAGGAAGTCGCCATCGCCGCGATTCTGCCCTCGGTGATGTACTACGCGGCGCTGTTCATCCAGGCGGACCTGGAGGCGGCGCGCTACGGCTTCGGCAAGGTCGAGGAAAGCAAGATTCCGCGCGCCTTGCGCGTCCTCGCCAAGGGCTGGATGTTCCTGGTGCCGTTCGCGGTCCTCGTCTACACGATGTTCTGGCAGAACCTCGAGCCGGAGTACTGCGCGATGGCGGCGGCGGCCGTGATCATCGTCCTGGGATTCGCCGTCGGCTACGACGGCCGCCGCATGAGGTTCAAGGACCTGTGGCACTCGGTAGTCGAAACGGCGGGCGGCCTGTGCGAGATCCTGGTGATCTCGGCGGCGGCGGGCTTCATCATGGGCCTGTTCCAGGTGAGCGGCCTCGCCTTCGCCTTCGCCGCCTACCTGGTGGACCTCGGCGGCCAGAGCCTGGTCGGGCTGCTGGTGCTCGCTGCCGTGGTCAGCATCATCCTCGGCATGGGCCTTCCCACCATCGGCGTGTACGTGATGCTAGCGGTGCTGGTGGCGCCGGCGCTGGTCAAGGTCGGCGTCGACCCGCTGGCGGCGCACCTTTTCATCCTGTACTTCGGCATGATGTCGCTCATCACGCCGCCCGTGGCGCCCGCCGCGTACGTCGCCGCCGCCATCGCCGGCTCCCCCTCGATGGCCACCGGCTGGACCGCGATGCGCTTCGGCTGGAGCTCCTACATCGTGCCGTTCCTCTTCATCTACTCGCCAGCCATCCTGATGAAGGGCAGCGTCTGGGACATCGCGGTAGTGACGCTGACCTCGCTGTTCGGTATCTGGCTGATCTGCGCGGCGATGGTAGGCTATTTCACGCGCGTCCTGCCCTGGCCGCCGAGGATCGGCTTCGTCGCAGCGGGCCTGATGCTGCTCTCACCGCACCAGGCTTCGAACCTGATGCTGGCGATCAACATTACGGGCGCGGCGCTCGGCATGGCATTGATAGGATATGAGCTGAAGACCCGCAAGGAGGCGTCCTATGTTCGTGCGTAACGCCTGGTACGTCGCTGCCTGGGACCACGAGGTCACCCGCGCCATGAAACGGCGCATCATCCTCGACGAGCCGGTCGTCTTCTTCCGCAAGGACGACGGCACGCCGGTGGCGCTGGAGGACCGCTGCTGCCACCGCCAGGCGCAGCTTTCCATGGGCAAGCTGGTCGGTAACATCGTGCAATGCCCCTACCACGGCCTGCAGTTCGACTCGACCGGGAAATGCGTCAAGGTTCCCAGCCAGGACA
>JAXIOX010000114.1:0-10138 GCA_045403275.1 Burkholderiales bacterium
ACAGGAGATCGCGTACCTGCTGAGCCGCGACCTGCGCGGCGCCACGGTGGCCGACATCGGGGCGAATCGCGGCATCTATTCGTACTGGATGCACAAGGCGGTCGCGCCGGATGGCAACGTCGTCGCGTTCGAGCCGCAGCCAGAGCTGGCAGCCTACCTCCGGGAGCTGAAGGCTGCGCTGGGACTGACCCGGCTGACGGTCGTCGAGACGGCGCTGTCCTCGGCCACCGGCGAGCGGCGCCTCGTCCGACCTCGAATTCACTGGGGCGCGGGAAGCCTCGAGCTGAAGCCCGGCTCCGACCGCGACGCCTTGCGCGTCGCGACCACCACGCTGGACGAGTACTTCCTGCGCAGTCCGCTGCGACCGCTGCGATTCATCAAGGCCGATATCCAGGGGCACGAGTACGCCTGCTTCGCCGGCGGCGAGCGACTGCTGCGGGAGGACCGGCCGGCGATCCTGTGTGAGTCCGAGGACTACGAGCTGGAGCGGGTCCGCTCGTACCTGGCCTCGCTCGACTACGAAGGGTTCTTTTTCCTCCGGGGCCGGCTCGTGCCGATCGTCGAGCTCAAGCGGCTTCGGAGCACCGTCCCGGCGCCCTACCTGAACTACGTGTTCCTGCCGAGGGAGCACGCCGCGGCGGCGAGAGCGCCGCAAGATAGTCCCGCCGTCGGACGCGTTAACCCTTGAGGTGCGGAGGCCGCTCGCGACCCTTTGCTGCCGGTCGTGCTCTAGAGAAGCAGACCTTCGCGGACTTCGCTGTACGGCCAGGACCGGACCGTCGCTCCGTGCCTCAGGATTGCAATCGCTGTGGCGTCAAAGACGACTCCGCGGCCCCTGACTTCCCAAGCCTCCCCACGGCTATCGAAAGGCCGGCCGCGGCCAACCTTCCCCAAAGGGCAGTAGTCGCGCCGCGGCGCATTCACTACGCTCCGGTCATGCGGATGGACAGCTCCGGCAACATCTACGTGGCCGTGGTCGATGACGACGAGAACCTTTGTCGGTCTTTGGCGCGATTGCTGCGCGCGGCGGGCATCCAGGCGATCACCTATCCGTCCGCCGAGGCCTTCCTTGCGGACACGAAGCATCCGCAGTTCGACTGCTTGCTGCTGGACCTTCAGTTGCCGGGGATGGCGGGGCTCGAGTTGCAGAAGCAGCTCGCGGCGACGGGCACGGCGGGTCCGGTTATCTTCATCACCGCTCATGACGATCCCCAATCCCGCGAGCAGGCCCATGCGGCGGGCTGCGCGGGCTACTTTCGGAAGACGGACCCCGGAGACGAGGTGCTCCAAGCCGTCCGCCGCGTGATCTCTCGGAATGCCGAATGATGCGCGGACCAACTTATTTCCCCCGCCCTGCCTGGGCTTCCTGACAGCCCTCTACAACCATTCGAACTTGCGCGAGCAAGGTGGCGACGAGCAGATCGTCTGGCGCTTGCGCAGGTCCTAAGCCCCGGTGAAGCCCGCGTTGCGGCGCACAGGGCGGGGTGGTACGGTTTAGATGCTGCACCTTGTCTGACGGCCGCGAAGTCATTTCGCTGCGCAGCTATAGCCGGTTGGGACCGACCATGAACTGGATCACGATTGCCTGGCCGATGGTGGCCGCCGCATGTCTCACGCTGGGGTTGATCAACCTGGCCATTGGCCTCGCGCATCCCCCGCGGGCCGCCCGCCTTTTGTTCTTCCTGAGCGCCTCAGCGGCCGCGGTATTTGGCAGCCTGGAACTGGCGCTCATGCGCGCGGACACCGTGGCCGGCGCCTGGCCGCTGCTGCATTGGGGGAACGTCGCGTTTGCGGTGCTCGTCGTATCGCTCACGGCGTTCATCTGGGTGTTCTTCGGGACCGGAAACAAGTGGCTCGCGCTTTCGGTCCCCGCCCTGTATGCCGTGGCGTTGGTCGTCGAGTTTCTCCCAGGGTCGAGCGTGACCTATCGAGAAATCACCGGTCTGCGAACGGTGCAGACGTTCGGCAGCGCGACCTTCAACGTGATCGAGGGTGTGCCGAACCCCTGGAATGCGTTCGCTTACTTGGCGGTCTTGATGTTCCTCGTGTTCGTGGCCGATGCCTCGTGGCGGCTGTCGCGGCGAGGTGGGCGCCGCCGTGCCGCAGTTGTCGGAGGCTCGGTAACGTTCTTCCTCCTGGCGTCGGTCGTGAACTCGGCTCTGGTGGAAACCGGGGTCGTGCGGACGCCTTATTTGATCAGCTGGAGTTATCTGGCCATCCTGTTGGCGATGGCATACGAGTTGATGGTCGACGTTTTCGCCGCGGCGAAACTCGCCCACCAGTTGCAGGAAGGGGAGCGTCGCATGGACCTTGCCAGCGCCGCCGCCGATCTCGGGATGTGGACTTGGGACATCATCCGCGACCAGACCTGGGCTACCAGCCGGGCCCGCTCCCTCCTCGGCTTCTCGGGATCGGAGAATCTGAGCTTGCAGCGTTTCATGAGCGCACTGCACCCCGACGACCGCGATGCCATGCGGCACGCCATCGACAACGCGCTCAACGCCGACCGCGACTATGAAGTCGAGTTTCGCGTGCCGCTTCCCGACGGGCAGACGCGCTGGATTGCGGCGCGCGGACGAGCCGAGCGCGACTCGGCAGGCAAGCCGCTTCTCCTGCGCGGTGTGGTCGTTGACATCTCGGCGCGACGCCGCTCGGAACTGGAGCTGCAAGAGCTGCGAGCCCAGCTCGCCCACGCCGGCCGGGTCTCGATGATGGGACAGCTCGCGTCGGCGCTCGCGCATGAGTTGAGCCAACCGCTCGGCGCGATCCTGCGCAACGCCGAGGCGGCAGAGCTCTTTCTGCAGCACGAACCACCGGACCTCGACGAGTTGCGCGCGATACTCGCCGATATCCGCGAAGACGACCAGCGTGCCGGCGACGTGATCGAGCGGCTGCGCGGGCTGCTCAAGCGGCGCAGCGTCGAGCCGCGCGCGCTGGCCGTAGACGAAGCGCTGGGTAATGTCGCCGCGCTCGCGCGCGCGGATGCAGCGGCGCGCCACGTGAACCTTGACATCGAGGCCGCCCCCGGGCTGCCGGCGGTAATGGGCGACCGAGTGCACCTCCAGCAGGTGCTGCTCAATCTCGTGCTCAACGCCATGGATGCCGTCGAGGATGCACCCGCCGAACAACGGCGGGTGTCTGTGCGGGCCCAGCGCGACGGCAAGCGCACCGTCGAAGTGGCGGTGAGTGACTCGGGACACGGGATTGCGCCGGAAAGGCTCGCGCTTCTGTTCGAGCCGTTCTTTACCACGAAGGCAAACGGCATGGGCATCGGGCTGCCCATCTCGCGCACCATCATCGAAGCGCACGGCGGGCGCATTTGGGCGGAGAACAATCCGCAGGCGGGGGCGACGTTTCGTTTTACGCTCCCGATAGCGGACGAAGCACCCGCGCAATGAGCGAATCCGCGCCCGTGGTGTATGTCGTCGACGACGACGCTTCTTTCTTGACGGCCGTGTCGCGGCTACTGCGCGCGGCGGGCTACGCGTTGCGGACGTTCTCCAGAGCTGAGGAGTTTCTGTCCCAGCTGGCCGACGCGCCTGGCTGCGTGATCGCGGACTTGCAGATGCCCGGCTTGAGCGGCCTGGACCTGCAGGAGGCATTGATGCGAGCCGGGCACATGCTTCCAGTCATCTTTCTCACCGGGCACGGCGACATCCCGACTACCGTGCATGCAATGCGGCAGGGCGCGGAAGACTTTCTCACCAAGCGCGCGCCAAAAGAGGACTTGCTCGAGGCGGTGAAGCGCGCGCTCGCCCGGGATGCCATGCAGCGCGCCGAGCGCGCCCGCTTGAACGAGTTGCGCGCCCGTTTCGATGCCCTCACGCCGCGCGAGCGCGACGTGCTGCAGCATGTCCTGAAGGGCAGGCTGAACAAGCAGATTGCGGCGGACCTGAACATCAACGAGCGGACGGTGAAGCTCCACCGCACCGCCATCACCACCAAGCTCAACGTCCGATCGGTGGCTGAACTCACGCGGCTCGTCCAGGAGGCGGGCGCGTTCGTGGAACCTGTCGACCTTCCCTAAGGGGCAGTAGTCAGCCCGCGGCGCGAGCGCTACTCTGGCAAGCATGTGCATGAGCACCTTCTGGCGATAGTCAGTCGCCCCCATCGGTAAGCGAAAACGAGGGAAACGACACTATGAAACAACTCGTCAGCCGCCTCGCGGCATTTCTAGCCTGCGCGATACCGGCGCTCCCTCACACGGCCATCGCACAGACGGCCCCCGCGATACCTCAGGCGATCACGACGCCCAACAGAGTCGAGACGCGCATCGGTCCGCTCGAATTCAAGGACGGCGTGCCGAGCAACGACACCGCCGCCAAGGTCTATGACCACGTTGACTTCACGCACGCTTACAACGCGTTTGTGGACACGATGTCGGGCGTGAGCATCGCCACCCTCCACAAGGGCTTGCAGAGCGTCGGTGTCAAGGACAACGAGGTCATCGTGTTCTCTGGGCTGATGGATGCGAAGTCGCTCTTCCTAACGGCGAACGCGGACACGATCTACGTCATGGGCATGCTCGACCTCAGCAAAGGGCCGATGGTGGTGGAGGTGCCGCCCAAGTTCCTTGGGGCCATCGATGACCAATGGTTCCGCTGGGTGACCGATCTGGGCTTGCCCGGGGGTGACCGCGGGCTGGGCGGCAAGTATCTGGTGCTGCCGCCCGGCTACGAGGGCACGATCCCGGACGGCGGCTTTTTCGTCGCCCGTTCGCGCACGACCCGCGTCGCATGGTTCGGCCGCCTGTTCCTGGAGGACAAGAAGGATCCGAAGCCTGCGGTCGAGTCGGTCAAGCGCTTCACCAAGGTCTACCGCTACGAAGCCGGTGGTGTCGGCACGCCGATCGCCGAATTTCTCGCCGGCAAGGCCGCGCTTGGTCGTATCACGACGCCGCCGCCGACCGTGTTCCACGAAGGCACAGGCAAGGTGATGAACACGGTGCCCCCCAACGATTGGACGTTCTTCGAGATGCTCGACGAGATCGTGCAGCGGGAGCCCGCCACCTCGCTCGACCCCGAACTGATGGGTTCGGTGGCAGCCATAGGCATCATCAAGGGTAAGCCCTTTGCACCGGACGCACGGCTGAAAAGGATCATGACCGAGGCGCTCGCCGTTGCCAACGCCGCGTCGCGAACCTTGTTCATGAGTCCGCGCGATCCGAGCTGGTACTACTACCCTGGCTCGGCGTGGTTCAACTACCTCTTCGAAACCGGATACCAGTTCGAGACGCCGATCCCGTTAATCACCCGCGAGGGCGTCAAGCCGTTCCCGAGCACCGGCTACCGGACGCTGGATGCGCGTACCAATTTCTTCTACGGCGTTACCGGCATCACGCCTGGAATGGCCATGCGCCTGACCGGTATCGGGTCACAGTACCTGCTTGCGATGGTGGATTCGAACAAGCAGCACTTCGACGGTGCCAAAACCTACAAGGTGACACTGCCGAAGGGCATCCCGGAGGCGAATTTCTGGTCATTCACGCTTTACGACAACATGTCGCGCTCGATGCTCGACACGCCGCAACGCTATCCGCGTGCGGGCAGTCAGAGCTATCCGTCACCCGCCGCCGAACCGAACGCCGACGGGTCCACGACGGTTTACTTCGGTCCGAAGCAACCTGACGGCGTGAAGCGGGGCAACTGGATCCAGACGATGCCTGGGAAAGGTTGGTTTGTGATCCTGCGCCTCTACAGCCCGCTCGAACCGTTCTTCGCCAAGACCTGGCGGCCGAGCGAGATTGAGCTGGTGAAATAGGCAGCTCGACAAAGAAAACCTGAAAGGAAACCAATCGCGCCGTACCCACGGGAAAGGACGTGTGGCTTGCAGCCCAGGGCATCAGCATCTGCCGCGCAGGCGCTACAGTGCCCAAGCGTGGGTAAAGGCAGCGGCGATAGGCATATCGTGGCCTCGCCGACCCGCGTTCGAGCAGCGATTCACAGACACCACTACCACCGGAGAAAAACACCATGAAGCTAAGCAAGAGTCTGCGTGCTCTCGGTTGCGCCTTGATCGGTGCAACGATGTATGCCGCCCTGCCGGCGCTGGCGCAGGGAACGAAACCGAATGTCGTGTTCATTCTGGTGGACAACGTCGGCTGGGGCAGTTTCGGGGTGTACGGCGGAACGGTACCCACGCCGCGCATCGACAAGCTGGCCGGCGAGGGCATTCGCTTCAACAACTACAACGTAGAGGTTCAGTGCACCCCGTCGCGCTCGGCGATCCATACCGGGCGGCATCCGGTTCGCTCGGGAACCTACAGTGTGCCGTTTCCCGGTCAGGGCAAGGCTGGGATGGCCCCGTGGGAATACACCATCGCCGAAC
Source organism: Burkholderiales bacterium (assembly GCA_045403275.1). GTDB lineage: Bacteria > Pseudomonadota > Gammaproteobacteria > Burkholderiales > JACQAP01 > JACQAP01. The sequence continues at coordinate 6,328 of JAXIOX010000114.1, forward strand.
TGCTCTCCGACGCCGGCTATGCCACCGCGCTGTTCGGCAAGTGGCATCTGGGCAACACCCAAGGACGGCTGCCGAACGATCAAGGCTACGACGAGTGGTGGGGCATCATGAACAGCTGGGACGAGTCGGGCTATACCGCTTGGTCGCTGTTCAAGGAAACCGGCGTGCCGGTGCCGATGATCTGGGAGGGAAAAAAAGGGCAGCCGTCGAAGGCGGTCATGCCGCTTGACCTGAAGGTGCGGCCGGTCGTGGACGAGCAGTACATCATCCCGAAGACGGTCGAGTACATCAAGCGCAACGCGGCGGCGAAGAAACCTTTCTTCGTCTACGTCGGGTACTCCGAAATGCACCCGCCGATGATGGCCAATCCGAATTTCGCCAATAAGTCCGCCGCGCGCAGCGGAGCGTTCGCCGACATCATTGCCGAGATGGACTACCGCGTCGGTCAGGTCCTGGATGCCGTCAAGGAAGCAGGCATCGAGGACAACACGATCTTCATCTTGAGCAGCGACAACGCGGGCGGCGGGGTCATCCCGCAGACCGGTCCGGGTTCGAACGGACCGTGGCGCGGCGATTTCTTCAACACGCCGTTCGAGGGAAGCATGCGGGTGCCGGCCATGATCCGCTGGCCGGGCAAGGTCCCGGCCGGTGTCGTCACCGAACAGATGCTCGCTGCTGTGGACTGGCTGCCGACGCTGGCCGGGATGGTGGGTGCGTCGAATCGGGTGCCGAAGGATCGACCGATCGACGGCGTCGACGCCTCAGCCCTCATGCTGGGCAAGCGCGAGACGACCGGCCGCGACAGCTATATGTTCTTTGGTGGCGACGGCGAATTGATGTCCATCAAATGGAAGGTCATCAAGACGATCCTCCGGTACACGGCTGACAGTCCCACCCCCGCCATCAATAGTGGCTACATCAAGCCGCAGCTTCCAATGGTCTACGACTTGAGCAGCGATCCGCACGAGGATTCGAATCTGTGGTGGACCGATCTGACCAACGGCTTTCTCCTGGCGCCGGTTTTCAGGGTCATCTTCGAGTATGAACGCAGCATCAAGGAGTTTCCCAACATCAAGGTCGGCGAAGACTTCACGGGCTATAAGAGGAAGTGAATTCCGAAATCAGCCCGCCTTGCGATCGCAAGGCGGGCTGATCGCATTTCGGAGGGAAGCGATGAAAACGAGCGCTTATCTATCGATGGTATTCGCAGTGGTCACGGCGGGCCTCACGGCGACTTTCCCGGTTGCAGCCAGCAAGTCCCCAATCCGACAGCCGCCAATCTGACAAAGTTCTGAGGTATGGACGAAGCGCAAAAAATCGCGCGTGTCCGGGGCAAGGGGTCTGGACGCTGCGTAACCGCGACCATGTGCTTCGGTGCGGCTGCGGCGCTCGTATCGAACCCGGTGCTTGCCGACGAAGGCGGCGTGCCGTTCTGGTTCTCAGGCCAATACGCGAGCCTTGCCGCAGTCCCGACCACGCCAGGCTGGTACCTGCCGATGCAGGGCTATTACTACAGCGGCGACGCTTCCAGCAGCAAGTCGTTCCCTCGCGGCGACAGCACCACGCTCGGGCTCAAATCGCGGACGGGGCTGCTCCTCGCCCAGCCGACGTATGCGCCCGAGACGAAAGTGCTCGGCGGCCAGGTGTCGCTCGGACTCGGGTTCGGCTACGGGAAGAACACGACGGAGGCGGATATCTCCGTGTCTCCGCGCGGCACCGAGCTCGGCAGGAGCGACTCGGTGTGGGGATTCACCGACCTCTACCCGCTGGCGAGCCTCGCGTGGAATCGCGGGGTCCACAACTGGATGGCCTACGTGACCGGCGACATCCCGGTCGGCAGCTACGACAGCAAGCGCCTCGCCAACCTCGGCATCGGCCACGCCGCGATCGACGCCGGCGGCGGCTACACCTACCTCGATCAGAAGACCGGACGAGAGTTCTCTGCGGTGGCGGGCGTCACCTACAATTGGAAGAACACGGACACCGACTACAAGAACGGTGTCGACTCCCACCTCGACTGGGCCGCCTCGCAGTTCCTGTCCGCGAATTGGCAGGTGGGCGTCGCAGGCTACGTCTACTACCAGCTCTCTGGCGATAGCGGCTCGGGCGCCAAGCTCGGATCCTTCAAATCGAGAGTCGCCTCGATCGGTCCGGAGCTGGGCTATACGTTCACGATCGGTGGCTTGCCGGCGTACGCCAATCTGCGTGGCTACTGGGAGTTCTGGGCGGAGAACCGGCTCGAAGGCTATGCGGTGTTCGCCACGCTGGTGATCCCGCTCGGTCCTCGACCCGCTACCCGTGGCGGGAACTGATGGACTACCCAGCGTCGGGATCGGTTTTCCACAATCCCGGCTGTCTAGATCGCGGCGGCGCGGCACCACTCTTGGGCGGCATAGCCGATCCGCCGCATTTGACCGTCCGCCGCTGTCATGGCCGCGCTTTTCAATGTCTGCTTCGGAGCGATTCTGTGGCGCGTCCTGACAGTCCGCAGTTGGCCGGATTCAGTCGCTCGCGTCAGACCGGCCGCGGCGTTTCCCTCTGCCCCCACACCAGCCGCCGCGAGTGGTCTCAGGGCGAGCGGCCCCTCACTCCCAGGGGCTATTTCCGATCTCCAACGACGCGGTCGACCATCCGCGGCGCCATCCCCAGATAGTTCGCCGGGTCGGTCAGCCGCTCGAGCGCCTCGCGGTTCAAGCGGCTGGAGACCTCCGGCCTGCCGGCGAGCACGTCCGCCAACCGCCCGCCCCGCTCGCTGACCACCCGGCACGCGGCGTAGACGACGTCGTGCGCTTCGTTGCGGCCGAGGTGCAGCGCGAGGCCCATCATCACCGCCTCGGCGACGATCAGGCCCGACGTCATCCCGAGGTTCTTGCGCATCCGCTCCTCGTCGACCACCAAGCCGCCCAGCATGAACTTCGCCTGGTGGAGCGCCCCGGCAGTCAGGACGAAGCTCTCGGGCAGCGCGATCCACTCGGCGTGCCAGGGACCGGTCGCGCGCTCGTAATCTTGGACCATCGCGTCGAGCATCAGCCCCGCGTGCTGGCGCACCGCCTTCGCGGCCGCCAGGATCAGCTCGCTCGAGATCGGATTGCGCTTCTGCGGCATCGTGCTGCTCGACCCGCGGCCCGCGACGAACGGTTCCCGGACCTCGGCAACCTCGGTCGACGCCAGCAGCATCACATCGCATGCGACCTTGCCGAGCGACCCGGTGAGCAGGCCGAGAAAGCTCACCGCTTCGGCGAGCCCGTCGCGCGCGACGTGCCAGGTCGCTACCGGCACCCCGAGCCCGAGCTCTTCCATCAGCGCTTTCTGAACGTCAAGCCCGCGTTCGCCGAGCGATGCCAGCGTTCCGGCGGCGCCGCCGAACTGGCCGACCAGCACCCGTGGGCGCAGCTGTGCGAGCCGCTCGGCGTGGCGGTCGAGCATCGCGAGCCAGACCACGACCTTGTATCCGAAGGTGATCGGCAGGGCCTGCTGCAGATGGGTGCGGCCGGCCATCGGGGTGTCCCGGTGGCGCGTCGCAAGGCGCACCAGGATGCTGCGAAGCTCGGCGAGATCGGTGTCGATCGCCGCAAGGGCGTCGCGAACCTGGAGCACGACCGCCGTGTCCATGATGTCTTGAGTTGTCGCGCCCCAATGGACGTAGCGCCCCGCTTCGCCGCACATCCTACCGAGCTGATGCACGAGCGGCAGGATCGGATAGCCGACGAGCTCGGTCTCCTGCCGCAGCAGGTCGAGATCGAGCGCCTCCGGCTTCGAATGCGCCGCGATCTCGTCGGCTGCGTCGGCCGGGATCACGCCGCAGCGCCCT
>JAXIOX010000113.1:0-2264 GCA_045403275.1 Burkholderiales bacterium
CACTGCCGGCGCATGCGCAGCAGGAGAAGCTCGGCAGGGTGAGCTTCCCCACGTCCTGCGATCCTAAAGTTCAGGCCCAGTTCGAGCGCGGCGTGGCCATGCTGCATTCGTTTTGGTTCGGTGCGGGGGAAACAACGTTCCGCGACGTGCTGGTGCAAGACCCTTCATGCGCGATCGCGAACTGGGGCATCGCTGCGATCCTGATGGCGAATCCACTCGGCGGCCAAGGCGCATCCCCCAAAGGTGCGGAAGCTGCGCAGGCCGCAATCGAACAAGGACACCGTGTCAGCCCCAAGACGCAGCGCGAGCGTGACTACCTCGAGGCCGTCGCCGCGTACTATCAGGATTTTTCGACCCGCTCCGAACGTTCGCGCCAGGAGTCGCGCGCCAAGGCATTCGAAGCACTCGCCGCCCGCTACCCCAATGACGACGAAGCGCGGATTTTCAGTGCGCTGTACATCGCCGGCACCCAATCGCAGGCGGATCAAACCTATGCAGCGTATTTAAAGGCCGCCGCAATTCTGGAAACCCTCTTCGTCAAGTACCCCGATCATCCGGGCGTGGCGCATTACCTGATCCATAGCTACGACGCCCCGCCCATTGCCAAGCAGGGCCTGCCCGCCGCCCGCCGCTACGCCAGCATCGCGCCGGCGGCGCCGCACGCGCTGCACATGCCCTCGCACATCTTTACCCGTGTCGGCGCTTGGGAAGACTCGGTCGCGACCAATCGCCGTGCGGCCGAGGTGGCAAAAAAGTCAGGTGAAACCGACCAGGCGTATCACGCCAGCGACTATGCGGTGTACGCCTACCTGCAACTGGCGCGCGACGGCGACGCCCGGCGCGAAATGGAGGAAGCGCGCAAGGTCACTGGCACCAGCCCGGCGCAAGCCATCCCGTACTCGATCGCCGCGATGCCTGCGCGCTACGCGATGGAGCGCGGCGCGTGGCGCGAGGCGATGCAGTTACAACCCCAGCCGACCAAGTTTCTGTTTACAGACGCCATCACGTATTTCGCGCGAGCGCTCGGCGCGGCGCGCAGCGGCGACATCGCAGCCGCGGAAAAGGATGCCGAGGAACTTGCACGACTGCACAAAGCCTTGCAAGACGTGAAGAATAGTTATTGGGCCACCGAAGTCGAAATCCAGCGGCTCGCCGTCGCGGGATGGATAGCGCTTGCCCAAGGCAAGACGGATGACGCGCTCAAGCTGATGCGCGCCGCCGCCGATCTGGAGGACAAGAACGAGAAGCATATCGTCACGCCCGGCCGCATCGTCCCCGCTCGCGAGCTGCTTGGGGAAATGCTGCTCGAATTGAAGCAGCCGGCTCTGGCGCTCACGGAATTCGAGGAGTCTCAAGTACGCGAACCGAACCGGTTCCGCGGTTACTACGGCGCCGCGCGAGCCGCGGAAGCTGCCGGCGACCGGCAGAAAGCCAGGGCGTACTTCGCGAAGCTCGTCGACCTGTCGAAGAACGCCGACAGCGTGCGGCCGGAACTTGCGCGCGCGAAAGCGTACCTCGCGCAACGATAATTCGCTCAGGCCGCCCATCTATGGTCGCAAGCGAACGGGCCTCGGCGAGCACGCGACGATGGGCTGTAAGATTCATCGTCGTCACCGCCCTCGCAACCTGCACGGCGCTCCCCTGCCAGGCCGTGGAGTCGGATACCGACCCCCAGGCGGCGGCCGACCCGGACTACGCGGCCGGCAGGAAAGCCATCGAGGCACGGAACTGGAACGCCGCGATCAAGTCTTTCTCCTCCGCCGCGCTGCGGGCGCCTGACAACGCCGACATCCAGAATTATCTCGGCTACTCCCACCGCAAGGCGGGACAGCTCGATCCTGCGTTCCGGCACTACAAACGAGCGCTGGAGCTGAATCCCCGGCACCGCGGCGCGCATGAGTACATCGGCGAGGCGTACCTCATGGCGGGCGACCTCGCCAGTGCGCGAAAGCATCTCGAAGAACTCCGCAAAATCTGCCTGCTGCCGTCTGAGGAACTCACCGATTTGGAAAAGGCGATCACGGAATATCGCGGCAAGCCTCGCACAGGAACGCGTTAACGTATTTGCGAGCGGGCGAAAGGTGCGTACTGCCCTGTGCCTGGGGGAGAGGCGCTTCCGAGAACGGGTGTTACGTCAAGAGGCCCTTTGTGCCGCCTACGCTCTACGCTCTACGCTCTCTACGCTCTGGATTCCATCCAGGCCACGACGCATCCGGTCGCGCCGCTGATCGTCGTCAACGGCCCGATCGTCCACGCGATCGGGC
>JAXIOX010000180.1:0-9863 GCA_045403275.1 Burkholderiales bacterium
CGTCCTGGCGGCGCTCCGCCGCAGATAGGCCCCGCAACCGCCGCCGCTCATCCTGGCGGCGGTCGAGGATCACCTTGATCTTTTGCGCACCCGAAAGCTCCTCCGTCAGCAGTTGGTAAAGCTCGGTGTTCGAGCGCGCCACGATAAACAATTGTCCGAGTTCGGATACTTCGGTCTCGCGCCAATCCCGCCAGGAGCGCATGTCGAGTTCACGCAACAAATCATCTGCAGCGGCGCGGTGTTTTTTTGCGCTCGCTTCCTCGCTCAGCGCCGCATTGAGCCGGCTCAAATCGAGCAGGATCTCCGCCAGCAGCGGCCGCAACCCGAGTTGCTCCGCCAGCCGCATGGCGGCGTCATAGTGCTCGAACGCGTCGGCGGCGCGCAGCGGGTTGCCGCTCGCCGCCACGTTGCCGAGGATCGCGTGGGCCGCGGCCTCGTGTCCACGCTCGCCCCCGGTCCGCGCCAGGTCGAGCGCCTCCTGGGCGGCCGCTTGCGCGCGCGTGTGCTGGCCATCCGCAAGATAGCCTTCCGCCAGGTTCACCATCCACGCCGGCAGGTGCGCGCGGATGCCAAGTTCGCCGCTGAGACGAACCGCATCCTCCAGCAGGCGCAGCCCTTCGGTTACGTGTCCTAACCGCACGAAAATCGTGCCGAGCAACGAGGATGGGATCGGCTGCCACACGGTCAGGTTCCGGCGCCGGCACGCCTCGAAACTGCGCTCCAGCGGCAAAACGGCCCACGCCAGATAACCGCGCTTCATCGAGATGAACCCGGTGATGGTCCAGGCGATCGCCTGGCTGTAAGCATTACCCATCGCCTCCGCGGCAAGGCGTGCCCGCTCGAGGGCGGAGTATGCAGCCTCGAAGCTGCCGCGCTCGGCCAGGCTCTTCGCCAGCCAGCCACAGGAGGCGACGTAGGTGGTCCCCGCGCGCGACTCGTCGAGCAATTCGACGTTTTCCTTGAGGATGCGCTCGGCGCGCGGGAAATCGCCGAGCGCGAGGTAGCTCTGCCCCATGTACTGACGCGCCAGCGCCTCGAGTGCAACGTCCTTGCTAGCGCGGCCCACTTCGAGGCAGCGCTCGCCGTACTCGATTGCCAAAGCGGTTTCGCCCTTCAGATAGTAGTGGTTCACCAGATAGGTGTAAACGCGCGCGAGACGCTGCTCGTCGGCGAGATCGCGGGCAATCCGCTCGGCTTCCCGCGATACCTTCAGCACCTCGTCGAGACGCCCGAGCTGGAGCAGCGGCGGCCGCAGGTCCAGCCTGAGATCGATCGCCCGCTCGAGTGTCTGCGGGGACTGGGGAAGATGCCCGAGCGCTTGAAGGGCCGCTTCGAATGCGCGCACGGCTTCCTGGTTTGCCGCACGTGCGACCGCGCGCGCTCCGACCTGACGGTTGTAGATCTCCGCCTTTTCCCACACGCCGCCACGGATGGCGTGATACGCCAGTTGATCGAGATAGTTCGCCAGGCGTTCGCCATACAGCGTCTCGATCGCCTCGACGATGCGCGCGTGCAGAACGCGGCGCTGCTCGCGCAGCAGGCTATCGTAGGCGACGTCGCGCGCGAGCGCGTGTCTGAACCTGAACTCGATGTCTGGAAATAGGCCGACCTCGTCGAGAAACCCGGCCGCCTGAAGGTTGCCAACCGCGCTGCGCAGCGTATCGCCTGGGAGCTCCGTCACGGCTTCAAGCAGCGCCTGCAGCACATCGACGCCGATGACAGACGCGGACTGAAGCAGGAATTTCTCTTCGTTCGACAATCGGTCGATGCGCGCAGCCAGCACTTCCTGCACCGTTGTAGGCACCTGCAGGTTGCCAATGCCGCTGGTAGCGCGGTAGGCACCGGGTTCACCGACCAGTACCTTTGCTTCGGCCAGGGTGCGTACCAGTTCCTCGAGGAAGAACGGATTGCCCTGAGCGCGCTCGATCAGGAGTCGGCGCAGCGGTGCCAGCGACCGGTCTGAACCGAGCAGCGACTTGAGCAGTTCTTCTGCGCCTGCCGGTGCGAGCGGAACGATTGGCACTTCGTTGTAACCGACGCAGCGCTGCCAGTCGTGCACAAACTCCGGCCGGTATTCGAGGATCAGCATCAGGCACACCGAATGGATGCGCTCGAGCAGGCCGCCGAGGAAGACCCGGGTCTCGGAATCCACCCACTGCAGGTTCTCGATAACAATCAAGACGGGCTCGCGATCGGTCTCCTTGAGTATGACGTGGGTCAATGCGTCGAGAATGTGGCGGCGGCGCGAGCGCGCATCGAGTCCCCGGAACGGGTCGTCCTCGGGCAGGGCATCCAACAGCGACAGTACGGGCGGGACCGCATTCTGGAGTTCGGGATCGATGCCGGAAAGTTTCGTGACAACCTTCTCGGTGATCTGGTCCGCACTGTCGGCGTCACCGATTTCGAAGTACCGGCGCAGCAATTCGATGATCGGAAGGTACGAGGTTGCCTTATCAAAAGCCAGTGAACGCGATTCGAGCAGGCGCCAGCCCTCGATTTCCTGCGAGTGGACGAATTCGTACACAAGCCGCGTCTTGCCCAATCCCGGTTCCGCGGTCACCGCGGCAATTTGGCCACGGCCCGCACGCGCCTCAGCGAGCATCTTGCGAAGGCGTTCGAGTTCCGCGCGCCGGCCGACAAACGGGCTGAGCCGCTGCGCCATGGCCGAGCTGAGCATTGAACGATTTGGCACCGCGCCCACCAGTTCGTAGACCTCGATCGGGGCATCGAGGCCCTTCACCTTCCAAGGCCCGAGGGGATTGACCCGAATGGTCCGCTCGGCCATGTGGTGTGTGCTGGGCGTGATGACGATCGTACCCGGCGTAGCCATTTGTTCCATACGCGCGGCGAGATGCGTGGTCTGCCCCACCGCGGTGTAATCCATGTGAAGGTCGTTGCCAATCGAGCGCACCACCACCTCCCCGGAGTTGAGCCCTACTCGGATGCGCACGGTCAGCCCCTCGGCTCGTTTAATCTGCTCGGCCCAACGGTTCACGCTGTCCTGCATCCTGAGGGCCGCATAACAGGCACGCATGGCGTGGAACTCGAGGGCAAGCGGGGCGCCGAAGAGTGCCATGATGCCGTCGCCCATGACCTGGTTGACAGTGCCCTCGTAGCGATGGACGGCTTCCATCATCCGCTCGAGGACGGCGTCGAGGAGATCGCGCGCTTCCTCCGGATCGCGATCGGCCACCAACTCCATTGAACCCTTCAGGTCCGCAAACAGTACGGTCACTTGTTTGCGCTCGCCTTCCAGGACCCCCTTCGAGATCAGGATCCGCCCCGCGAGATGCTTCGGCGTATAGAGTTCCGGAGAAGCAAAGCGATCAGACGATCGCGCCGCTGCTACCACCGGATGGGCACAGTTGACGCAGAACTTTGCCGATTCTCCAAGGATGGCCCCGCAATTGGCACAGCTGCGCGTCAGCGCCGTTGCGCAGTCCTCGCAGAATTTCGCTGTCACGCGATTCTCGTGCTGGCAGTTCGGGCATTTCATTTGGATTTATTGACCCGGTTTGAATGCAAAGACGTATATCAGCCGTGCGCCAGCCGCCGGATAGTCTCACTCCTTCGCGTGGCTTGACGAGATCGAAGCTGTCCTGCAGCGCATGGGAGAAGCAGGTTCCGCTTATTCGCATCGACCGACGACCAAGCCCTCCCTCTTGCATGCGGCTGCATCTTCCCCGCCTTTCCAGGTTTGGTCGAGCCCCCCGGACCTACGCCCAAATACCCACGGCCAACGTCTTTTTATAGAGGCGTTTTACAGAATCTACAAGATCAAACGGCGCCCGGCATTGCTATGGGCATGGGTGAGACGATATTCGGAGGGTGAAGCCGCGGGACTGACAAGCTATTTGTGAGGCCAAGTGGCCCGTGCACCCGTTTTTTGCGAGGCTGCCCAACCTCCGGTTCACACCATGCGGAATAGGCCGGTGTCGATTCGATCTGGCGCGCGAAACCCCGGCCAGTAGAGCGGCGTATGGACGGCATCCGGACCACCTCTGCGACGCAAAATCGGGGGTCCTACTCCTTGAACCCATTGATTGTCATTTCAAACTCACGGAACCATGGCGTGGAGATGAGGTGCCCCCCACTGTCTCCGACAAAAAAATAAGGCCGACATGTTAAGTGTCGGCCCGTTTTGAATGAATCTAACTGCGTTTCAGTCTTCTACCCGCCCCGGCTAGCCGGTATTGCCACCGGGCTGTGTGCCCACGGCGGCGTAACGCCCGGGATCGGAGTGTTCTCTTGTTACAGGCGCTTACTTCTCGATCGCACGGCCCTCGACAGTAACCTCCTTCTTGCCCGCCTTGACTTCGTCGATCGCACGGCCTTGGGCATCAACCTTCTTGCCACCGGCCTTCACTTCGTCGATCGCACGGCCCTGGGCATCAACCTTCTTGCCACCGGCCTTCACTTCGTCGATCGCACGGCCCTGGGCATCAACCTTCGTGGTGCCCGCCTTGACTTCATCGATCGCACGGCCTTGCGCGTCAACCTTCTTCTTGCCGGCGGTCACCGAATCATCGGCCATCGCAGCATAAGAAACCGCTGCAAACAGAGCCGCCACGGCAGAAGCAAGCAATTTCGCCTTGAATGCACTTTTCATATCGTTTCCTCTCTAAAGTAAAACTGTGAGCAAATACTCACAATGCCAGATTAACAATGCACACCAACAAATCTGCGTACAAATTACCGAAGCACAACGTGAAAATTCACACAACCCCGCCACGACGCCTCATGCCGTAAATTCAACAGCCGGTACCACACATGAAGCTGGCCGCGGCCCGCGCACTGATCACTGCACGCAATCGGACTGTGTTCAAAAGCCCCGCAGCCGCCTGCCTACCGAAAATGGCCAAGAAACCCTGTTCGTGATAATGAAGCGGCCGTTTTCAGCGCGCAGGATGCGGCCCCAGGATGACATTGGCAATTCCTAATCCGGGGCAGGCTCCATCACTTTAGTGATATCGGGACCGGCTGGCTGGCCTTACTCGGCCCCCTTGGTCGGCCCCCGGGGTCTCAAGGAAGCCGGGCAGTCTGCGCCCGGACTGGGATCTTACGAAATGCCCGCAATCGGAGCGGGCCAATCGCCGGACCGGGGCGGCGAAAAGCCATGTCGGGGGCGCATGGCCGGGGCCAAGGCAGTAGACTATCGCCAGGGGTAGTGGCGGGCAGGCACGGTTTCGTTTCGTCCCCCAAAATCACGTGGAGGCTGAGAATGGCGTGCTCACCGGCCCGCAGGCAGCGGGCCATTGTTGTGTCGGCAGCGTTACTTGTAATCGCGCTGGCGTTACTCGTGCGACCTCAGATCGCGTCGCCCCAAAATACCGAGGCACCGGGCAACACCGCACCGGAGTCGAAAACGGCCAGCGTCGAGTTCGACGCGAAAGAAAAAGAGTGGCTGGCGGCGCATCCGGTCATAAGGGTCGGCGCGGAAACGAGTTATGCGCCCTACGAATTCGTCGATAGCCGGGGCAAGTTCGCCGGGGTGGTCGCGGACTATCTGGAAATCATAAAACGGCAGGTCGGGGTGGACTTTCAGGTTTATCAGCTCCTGAACTTCGCGGCGGTGCAGGACAAGCTGCAAAAGAGGGAGCTGGACATCGTGCTAGCGGTCACGCGCACGCAGGAACGCCAGCCCTTCCTCGCCTTCACCAAACCCTATCTGCACTACGTAAACGTCATCGTCACCCGTGACGACTACGGTTTCGTAAGCGGACTGCGCGATTTCGCCCCTGAGCGCGTCGCCGTCGTACAGGGACACTCGTCCCAGTCGCTGATGCTGAGGGCATATCCTAACCAGCCTGTACCTGCCTACCCTGACATTCTCGAGGGCCTGATCGCGGTGTCCGCCGGAAAAGTCGACGGACTGGTGGACGACATTTTCCCCATCGTGTTCAACATCAGGCAGCGCCAGATCAGCAATCTCAGGATCGCCTCCCCGGTCGAGAAGGCTCTCCAGCCGCAGGGCTTCTCCGTAGGCGTGCGCAACGACTGGCCGGAGCTGGTCAGCATCCTCGACAAGGTACTGTACGCAATCAGCGACGAGGAAAAGCGGGCAATTTCGGAGAAATGGCTGTCGGTTCGGTACGAGAGCAAGGTCGATTACCGGGTCATATGGACATCACTGGCGGTGTTCTCCGTCATCCTCGTGGCGGGCGTGCTGTATATCCGCCTGCTCAGCGCGCAGCGACGGGCTCTAATGGCCGCGCGCGCGGAGCTCGAAGCGGCAAGCCGTGCCAAGGACCAATTCCTGGCCAACATGAGCCACGAGCTGCGCACCCCGCTGCATGCGATCCTCGGGTACGCGGAACTCGTGCGCGAGCGCCCGTTGGCGGACCCCGGCCGCCAGGAGGCATTGGCGACGATAGCGCGCAGCGGCCGTCACCTGCTCGATCTCATCAATGATTTGCTGGATCTGTCGAGGATCCGGTCCGGCCGTCTCGAATTGCACCTGTCTCCAGTGCCGCTGCCAGCCTTGATCGAAGAAATTGCGGCGATGGTGCGCGTAGACACCGAGAGCAAAGGGCTGGAGTTCATCCTCGAAGCGTCAGACGATCTTCCAGCGCAGGTAGATGCGGACGGCAAGCGCCTGCGGCAGATCCTGCTCAACCTGCTCGGTAACGCCATCAAGTTCACGGCTGCCGGGCGTGTGACCCTGACCGTCCAGTCCGTTCCGCTCAGCAGCGAGCGCGTCGAACTGCGGGTCTGGGTGCGCGATACCGGCATTGGCATCGCGCCGGAGGATACTGCGCGCATCTTCGCACCCTTCGAGCAGGCTGAGCCTGGGCGCAAGCGCGAGTCCGGAGTCGGCCTCGGATTGGCCATCAGTCAGGAGCTTGCACACCTGATGGGCGGGGATATTGAGGTCGAAAGCCGACCGAACGGCGGCAGTACCTTCCGTTTCGCGGTGGCGCTCCCGCTGGTCCAGGAGCCGCAGGCTATCCTGCCCGCGCACCAGCGCATCGTCGGCTACCAAGGAATGTCCATATGCATTATGGTCGCTGACGATCAGGAAGAGAACCGCCATTTGCTTCAGCAGTTACTTGAACCCCTGGGATTCGAAGTGGTCGCCGCCGCAGGTGGCCAGGCAGCAGTAGCCGCCGCGCGACAGCGGCTTCCGGCCTTGATCGTGATGGATCTGCGCATGCCGGAGATGTCCGGCTTTCAAGCTGCTCACTTAATTCGCCAGTCGCCCGAACTGGCTAAGGTGCCGATAGTGGCAGCATCCGCCAGCAGCGCTGACCTGGAACAGGCGGAAGCAGATTCGCTCACTTTTGCGGCCTGCCTGCGCAAGCCGTTCGAGAGCATGGAGCTGCTTGACATCATCGGGCGCCTTCTCAACCTGACCTGGCGCTACGAAGAGACTGAGACCCATGCGAGCGTTCCGGTGCGGGAGCAGACGGACGCACAACTCGTCGCGCCTTCCGGTGCCACGCTCGACGAATTGCTTGAACTGGCGCGCCTGGGCAAGCTGGTGCGCGTCGAGCAGATCGCGTTGGAGCTGGAGCGGGGCGAAGCGCGGTATCGCCCTTTCGGACGCCGCCTGTACTCGCTCGCGCGAGACCTCGATGAAGAGCGCCTCATCACGCTTTTGCAGAACTGCGCGGGAACGCAACGCGATGTCGCTCCCAACTGAATTTCACGGCGCGACCGTGCTGATCGTCGATGACAAGCCGCAGAACCTGCGCCTGATCTCGGATTTCCTGGCTGAGCAGGGATTTGATCTCATGCTCACCCGCAGCGGCGCGCAAGCGCTCGAGAAAGCGCGCCTGGCCAGACCGGATCTGGTGCTTCTGGACGTGCGCATGCCTGAAACGGACGGCTTCGAGGTTTGCCGGCGCATGAAAGCCGATCCGCGGACCGCCGAAGTCCCGGTCATCTTCATGACGGCAGTGGACGACACCGCCCACAAAGTCGAGGGATTTCGTCTCGGTGCGGTGGACTACGTCACCAAGCCGATTCAGCGCGAGGAGCTGCTGGCGCGCATCCAGCACCACCTGCAGTTGAACCGGCTGCAGAAGGAGTTGACCGCCAAGACACAGGATCTGGCGCAGAAAAATGCCGAGCTGGAAGCTTACGCACATACCATCGCCCACAGCCTCAAGACCCCGCTCGCAGCCGCCGGCCGCTTCCTCGAGATCCTTTGCAAATTCAAATCGGACGATCTGTCCGGCGAACAGCGGCACCTGGCGCAGCAGGCGCAAAACGCGCTTGCCATGACCGGAGAGGTCGTTGACGCCCTGCTCCTGCTATCCACGGTCGCACAGCAGAACGTCGAACTGAAACCGCTCGACACGGGCAGTCTCGTCAGCCAGGCTCTGAGCCAGTTGGGTGAGATGCTGGCGCGTCAGCGCGCCGATGTGAAGTTGCCACAAAGCTGGCCGCAAGCGTTGGGCTACGCGCCCTGGGTGGGAGAGGTATGGGTGAACCTGCTCAGCAACGCGCTCAAGTACGGCGGCTCGCCGCCGCGTCTCGAGGTTGCCGGCGCGCTGGATGGCCCGCACGTGCGTTTCAGTGTGCGGGACAACGGCCAGCCGTTATCGGAGGACGAGCGCAGGCGCGTTTTTACGCCATTCACCCGCTTGCACACGGAGCGGGCCGCGGGTCACGGCCTTGGCCTCCCCACGGTACAACGCATCGTGTCGAAGCTCGGAGGCACGGTGGGTGTGACTGTCGGATCGGCTGAGGGCAACGAGTTCTTCTTCACGTTACCGGCGATGCCGGCACGCGCGCCGGACTGAACTCCGTACCGCGGACGTGCGTTCAATCGCAATGCGAATACCAGCCGGCACTCGCGCAATTCTGACCGCTGAACCGCCAACATGAAGATACTGCACGCCGACGACCATCCCATGTTCAGGGAAGGATTGCGGTTTTTCCTGCAGCTTCTGGGCACCCAGGTGACGGTGCTCGAGGCGGGCAACTTGCGGGCGGCACTGGACAAGCTTGCCCTGGAGTGGCCTGTGGATTTGCTGCTGCTCGACCTGCAGATGCCGGGAATGGGCGAAATCGAGGGTTTTCTCGCCATTCGCCGGGCCTACCCTACGCTGCCGGTGGTAATCGTCTCCGGGGTGAACGATCCGCAGATCATCCGCACCCTACTCGACGGCGGAGCGCGCGGATACATTCCGAAATTCACCGGCAGCGAGCAACTGATGGATGCATTGCGGCGCGTATTGAACGGGGAGGTGTATGTGCCCGACGCGGTGTTCCTGCCTCCTTCGCAAGCCGCAGGCAACGGCGAGTCGCCGCCGCTGACATCCAGGCAGTTGCAGATTCTTCCCCTGCTTGCCGAAGGCATGCCCAACAAACGTATCGCGGACGCACTGGGGCTGACGGAGGGAACGGTAAAGCAGCACTTGAAGGACCTGTTCAGGCGCCTCAACGCCAACAATCGCACTCAGGCTGTCAGGGAAGGCCGGCGCCTCGGGCTGTTGCCAAAATAGCCCCCAGGAAACCACACTACCGCCAGGGCGGTAACGCGAAATTTCCGAACCGGACCTGACGGCCCGATTACCATGCACGCGGCGGGTTCTTGGCGATGACGATCCGTTCGCCGTCCATCCTCAAATAGCCGCCGATCCGCAGGTCCTTGAGAATGCGGCTGATCATTTCGCGCGAACACCCGACGCGGTTCGCCATGTCCTGCTGGGTCAATCGTTCGCTGATGACCATTTCGCCGTCGTCCTCGGTCGCCAGATCCAGCAGCAACCGGGCAACGCGCCCGTAGACGTCGAGCAGCGCGAGATTCCCGACCGTCTTGGTCAGTTCGCGGACACGGTGGATCAGGCTCATGACCAATTCCGGTCCTGCGTCCGGATGTTCGGTCAGAAACTTCTTGAACTGATCGGTGTTGG
>JAXIOX010000048.1:0-6015 GCA_045403275.1 Burkholderiales bacterium
AACACCTGCCGATCTCTATCGCATCGATGCGGAGAACCTGGCAAACCTGGAGCGCATGGCGGAAAAATCCGCCGCCAACGTTCTGGATGCGATCGAGAAGAGCAAGAACACGACACTGGCGCGCTTCATTTATGCCCTCGGCATCCGCAATGTCGGCGAAGCGACCGCCCGGGACCTGGCTCGCTATTTCGGCAAACTGGAGCCGTTGATGCAGGCAGACGAGGTTGAGCTGCAGCAGGTACCGGATGTGGGCCCGGTGGTGGCGCGCAGCATCGCCCGGTTCTTCGCCGAACGTCATAACCGCGAAGTGGTCGCGCAGATGCGCAGCCTCGGCGTGACCTGGCCGGAATCACCCGTCACCAGGCCGCCGCCGCAGCCGCTCGCCGGGAAAACCTTTGTGTTGACCGGTACCTTGTCCCATTTGTCGCGCGACCAGGCGAAAGAGCGCATCGAGGCGAAGGGCGGCAAGGTCGCCGGCAGCGTATCGAGGAAGACCGATTACGTCGTAGCCGGGACGGAACCGGGAAGCAAGTACGATAAGGCGCGGGAACTTGGTATTGCTGTGCTCGACGAGCAGGGGTTGCTAGAATTGCTCGGCCAGAACAACTGAGAAACGCGGAGCCTGCATTGCAAATGATCAACAAAGCCGTTTTCCCGGTCGCCGGAATGGGCACGCGCTTTCTCCCTGCGACCAAGGCGAGCTCGAAGGAAATGCTGCCGGTGGTCGACAAGCCGCTGATCCAGTATGCCGTGGAGGAGGCGGTCGCCGCCGGCATCACCCAGATGGTGTTCATCACCGGGCGCAACAAACGCGCCATCGAGGATCATTTCGACAAGGCCTACGAGCTGGAGACCGAACTGGTGGCGCGCGGCAAGCTGAAGATGCTCGAGCAGGTGCAGAACATCGTGCCCAAGCACGTCAGTTGCATTTATGTGCGCCAGACCGAGGCGCTCGGTCTCGGCCATGCGATCCTGTGCGCCCGACCGGTGGTCGGCGATGCACCGTTCGCGGTGATCCTTGCCGATGATCTGATCGACGGCAATCCACCGGTTATGAAGCAGATGGTGGATGTCTACGCGAGAGAGCGCTGCTCGCTGCTGGCGGTGCAGACTGTGGCGCGCGAGGAGACCTCGAACTACGGCATCGTCAAGACCGAGCTGGGGGAACGCGGCATGCACCGCATCACCGGCGTCGTCGAGAAGCCGCGGCCTGAGCACGCGCCTTCCAACCTGGCGGTGGTTGGGCGCTATGTACTGACTCCCGAGATCTTCGATCACCTCGACAAGGTCAAACCGGGAGCGAGCGGCGAGATCCAGCTCACCGACGGTATTGCTGCGCTGATCAACGAAAATCGCGCGCTTGCCTACGAATTCCAGGGCGTGCGCCACGACTGCGGGTCCAAGCTCGGTTACCTGCAGGCGAACGTGCTTTACGCGCTGCGCCATCCCGAGATCGGCAACGATTTTTCCGCTTTTCTGGATTCGCTGCGTCCCAAATCGAACAAGCCAAGGTCCAATGCTGGATAACAACCGGGCCTGGCAGGTGCTGCGCGAGGCTGATCTGGTGTGTTCCGAACAGGAAGTAGGCCGTGCGGTCGAACGCGTCGCGGCCGAAGTTACCGCAAAGCTTGCCGATGCCAATCCGCTGGTCCTGTCGGTCATGGGCGGAGCCGTGGTGTTCACCGGACGACTGCTGCCCTTGCTGCATTTCCCGCTGGAGCTCGATTATCTGCACGTCACACGCTACGACGGCACGACCCGCGGCTCGGAAGTGAGATGGAAAGCCGGGCCGCGCACCGATATTCGCGGCCGCACGCTGTTGGTGGTGGATGACATCCTCGACGAAGGCGACACGCTGGCCGCGGTGCGGGAGAGATTGCTGGCCGACGGCGCGGCGGCATTTTTCAGTGCAGTGTTCGCGGACAAGGATATCGGCCGCGCCAAGCCGATCCGGGCCGACTTTGTCGGTGTGCGCGTGCCCGACCGTTACGTTTTCGGATTTGGCATGGACATCAACGAATATTGGCGCAATCTTCCCGCGATCTACGCGTTGAAGTCCTGAAACCGAAATGATGCTCGGCATTATCGGCGGCACCGGCCTTACCCAACTCGCCAACCTGGAAATCACGCGGCGCCAGGTGGTGCGCACCCCCTACGGCGAGCCTTCGGGCGCGCTGACTTTCGGCACACTCGGCGGCCGTGAAGTCGTGTTCCTGGCCCGTCACGGCTACGGGCACACCATTCCCCCGCATGCGGTTAACTACCGCGCCAATATCTGGGCGCTGCATTCGCAACAGGTGACGCGGCTGGTCTCGGTTGCGTCGGTCGGCGGCATCCGGACCGACCTGAAGCCGGGCACGCTGGCAATCCCGGGCCAGATCGTCGATTACACCTATGGGCGCAAGCACACTTTCTTCGACGGCCCGGACCAGCCGGTCACGCATGTGGATTTCACCCACCCTTACTGCGACAAGCTGCGCGGCCAGTTGCTGGTGGCGGCAAGGCAGGCGAAGCAGGCAATCGTGGACGGCGGCGTTTATGCCGCCACCCAGGGCCCGCGCCTGGAATCTGCCGCCGAGATTGACCGGCTCGAGCGCGACGGCGCCGACATGGTGGGAATGACCGGCATGCCGGAAGCAGCTCTCGCGCGCGAGCTCGGCTTGCGCTATGCCACCGTCGCGGTGGTGGTGAACCATGCGGCGGGGCGCGGCGACAGCGCCGATGCGATACATCTGGAGCAGATCAATGCGGTGATCAAGACCACCATGGTGAAGGTGCGAACACTGCTGGAAAAACTGGTGGAAGGCGATGATTAGACCGGTATTGAGGATGGGCGACCCGCGTTTGCTGGAACGTGCAGTTCCAGTGGCGGAGTTCGATACGCCCGAGCTGCATGAACTGATCCAGGACATGGAAGACACCATGCAGGCGAAGAATGGCGCGGGCATCGCCGCGCCGCAAATCGGTGTCAACCGGCAGGTGGTGATCTTCGGCGTCGGCTTCAATCCGCGTTACCCGGACGCCGAACAGACGCCTCACACGGTGCTCATCAATCCGGTGCTCGAACCGATCGGAACCGAATTGGAAGAGGGGTGGGAAGGTTGCCTGTCGGTGCCGGGGATGCGCGGAGTCGTGCCGCGCTACGCCAAATTGCGCTATCAGGGTTGCGATCAATTCGGCAATGCGATTGACCGAACCGTCACCGGTTTTCATGCGCGGGTGATACAGCACGAAGCCGACCACCTGATGGGCATCCTCTATCCGATGCGCGTCCCCGACCTTCGCAACTTCGGCTTCAATGAAGAGCTTTTTCCCGGCCAGCAAATCGTCGACGCCTGATCAGGCGGGCTGCAATTCGCGCACCAGTTCGGCCTCGAGCCGGACGACCCGCTTGGAATCGTGCAAAGCCTCTCCGGTTACCAGGAAGCTGTCTTCGGCACGTTCTCCCAGGGTGTTGATTTTCGCGGTATAGACGTCGATACCGTAGCTGTCCAGCACGCGCGCAATCCGGTAAAGCAGGCCGGGACGGTCGCCCGCCACCACGTTCAGATAGTAATAGGCGCCTTTTTCGTCGGGACGGATATGTACTTCCGGCGTGATTGGCACGTAGCGCACCTGGCGTGACATCCGGCCGGTTGAGGGCGGCGGCAGCGTGCCGTGCGCACGCAACCGGCTTTCCAGCTCGTGCTCGACGTAGCTGATCAGGTCGCGGTAATGCAATGTTGCCCGGGCCGGGTCCATGACCTGGAAGCTGTCGAGCGCATAGCCGTGCCTGGTAGTGTAGATCTTGGCTTCGACGATGCTGAAGTTGATGCTCTGGAAGAAGCCGCAGATGCGTGCAAAAAGCGATTTCTCGTCGCGCGTGTAGATCATCACCTGCAGCCCCTCGCCGATCGGGGAAAGCCGCGCCTTGATGACCGGCGTCGGGGAATTCACGCGATAGTTGAGCAGCCGGGTGTGCCAGACGATGTCCTGTTCGTCGTGGCGCAGGAAGTAGGAATCGTCGAGCTGATTCCAAAGATCGCGCTGGGACCCCTCGGGAATCGCGTAGGCGCGCAATTTCTCCAGCACCCGTTCCTGGCGTCCCTGCAAAGTGTTTTCGGCGGGCAAAGCGGCGGGGTTGAGCAATTGCCGCGTGGCCCGGAACAGGTCTTCCAGAAGCTTGCCCTTCCAGGCGTTCCAGACCTTCGGGCTGGTGCCGCGTATGTCGGCAACGGTCAGCAGATAAAGCGCTACCAGATGGCGGTCATCGCCAACTTTCTCGGCAAATGCGCCGATTACGTTGGCATCGGACAGATCCTGTTTCTGCGCGATTGCCGACATGGTGAGATGATGCTCCACCAGCCAGGCCACCAGGTCGGTGTCCTGCGGCGACAGCCCGTGCGCCTTGCAGAACCTGCGGGCATCCGCCATTCCGAGTTTCGAGTGGTCGCCGCCGCGGCCCTTGGCGATGTCGTGAAACAGCCCGGCAAGGTAAAGTGCTTCCGGGCGCTCGAATTCCGCGAACAGCCTGCTGCAGAGCGGATACTCATGCGCCATCTCGGCGATGGCGAAGCGCCGCAGGTTGCGCACCACCATGAGGATATGCTCGTCCACGGTATAGACGTGGAAGAGGTCGTGCTGCATGCGCCCGACGATGCGCCCGAATGCGGGAATGTAAGGCCCCAGCACGCCGTACTGGTTCATCCGCCGCAGCGTGTGAGTGAGTCCCGAAGGGCGGCGCAGGATCTCCATGAACAGAGCGCGATTTACCGGATCGCGGCGAAATGGCGCGTCGATCCTCTTGCGCGCGTGCCACAACGCCCTCATCGTTGGCACCGCGAAGCCTTTTAGTTCTGGGTGGTCCTGCAGCAGCAGAAACGCTTCGAGAATGGTCGAAGGCTGTTTCTGAAACAGGGCGTGGGCCGCTTCCAGAAGTTCGTTGTGCGCGCGAAAGCGTTCGTTGAGCAGCCTGGGTTCGGCATCCACCAATGGGAAAATTCGGCCCCGCAGGTTCTGTAGCACGATGGTGTTCAGCAACTGTACTTGCTTCGCGGTGCTGTAAAAGCGCTGCATCAACTGCTCGCTGGCGCGTCTAGCCAGCGTATTGGTAAGCCCGTATTCCTGGGCCAGTGCGGACTGAAAATCGAACAGCAGCCGGTCTTCCCGTCGCGAGGCCAGGTAATGCAGCCGCACCCGCAATTCGGCAAGCGCGGACTCGTGTCGCTGCAATTGCCGCGCTTCCTCGCGGGTGAGAATGCGTTGTTTGGTGAGATCGGCCCAACTGCGCCCGAGCTTTGCCGCGCGCGCGATCCACAGGATGTTTTGCAGATCGCGCAGGCCGCCGGGACTCTCCTTGAGGTTCGGTTCGAGGTTATAGGCGGTGTCGTTGAAACGGCTATGTCGTTGCTGCTGCTCGAGAAGCTTAGCTTCGACGAAATAGGGGACGTCCAGTCCCTCCTCTATGGCCTTGACGAAACGCGAATAGAGCTTGCGGTTGCCGGCGGTGAGCCGCGATTCCAGCAGCGTGGTTTGCACGGTGACGTCGCGGGTTGCCTCTTCGCTGCACCCGGCGATGGTGCGAACGCTGTGGCCGATCTCCAGTCCGATGTCCCAGAGCACGCCCACCAGCTCTTCCACGCGCGAACGCGCCGCATCGCTCACCTGATCGGGCAGCAGTACCAGCACATCGACGTCGGAGTAGGGGTAGAGCGCGCCGCGGCCATAACCGCCTACCGCGATCAGCGCCAGTTCATCCGCCTGGCCGGTTTCGGACCAGATCGTCTTCAACACCCCGTCCACCAGCACGCGCTGGCGATCCAGCGCCTTGGCGGGATCGGGCCTTTCCAGGAAGGCGGCCTTGAGCGTCTTGCGCCCCTCGGCCAGCGCATTGCGCCATGCGCCGACCTGGGATGACAGTGCGGCAGTGCGTGCGCTGGCTGGAGCGAGCGCCGAAGCCATTTACGCGACGAACGAGGGTGGCGCCGGCGCGCCGGCAGACAGCGTCAGCACTTCGAATCCGCTGTGGGTGACCAG
>JAXIOX010000156.1:0-6855 GCA_045403275.1 Burkholderiales bacterium
CGCTTGAGGAGCACGCGGTCGAAACCACCAGGGACGGTCCGCGCAGGCCGAGGTAGGACTGCACGAACCAGGCGACGGAGTACGTGTTGTGCGTGCCGCCGTAGTGAAAGTCCGCGGGCAGCGCTCCGCTTACCGGATCGCGGCGGCGATAGGCCAGCTCGGTTGAATGAATCCCTGATGTGCTGGTGCCCAGGAAAACGCCGATCCGGCTGGCGCCGTATCTCTTCCGCGCCTCCAGCACGGCCTGCTCGAATCCGTCCTGACTGAGCCCGAGCTGAGCCAGGCGATTGTTGCGGCAGTCGAAATCCGCGAGGTCCGGACGCACCGGATGCAGGGCGGCATCGGCCACCTGACCGACGCAGGTTTCGAGCTGCACCGTCTCGAATGCGCACGGAGCCAGGCCGGTGCGGCGCATGCGCAGCGCATCGACCGTCGCGTCAACGCCGATCGCGATGCTGCTGGCGATTGCAGTGCGGCTGAATACGAGCGGATGCAAATCGAGGGTTCCTGTCCGGCCCGTCCGGCGCGCTCTCAGATTGCGCACCCTGCGGATTGCGAACGAGGTTACGTGCCCGGACAGGGTGCGTCAACGCCGGGTTCCGGCATGCTCCGCAGGGTCCGGGGCGGCGCCTGCGGTTATAATTCCGGATCACCCAATTAGCTGAATTCTTCAGACCGGAGCGGATACAAGGAATGGAAGCCCCGAACAGCATGACTGAACGCGAGCGTGAACTGGCGGAATTGATCGTGACGGCCTTGAACCTCGAGATCGCGGCCGCGGAGATCGATCCGCAAGAGGCGCTTTACCGGGAAGGGCTGGGCCTGGATTCGATCGACATCCTGGAAATCGCGCTGGCGGTATCGAAAAAGTACGGCTTCCAGCTTCGCTCCGATGACAGCGACAACATCAGGATCTTCAGTTCCCTGCGCAATCTCAGCGAACATGTCCAGCGTCATCGAACCAGTTGAGGGGCGGCCTCGTGGCGGATGGCGCGTGGGCCTTATATTGCTCGCTGCGCTTGTGGCCTATCAGGTCCTGCTGCACTGGGCGATTTCCAGCGATCCCAGCGGCCTCGGCGAGTTCCTCACCGTCGCCCCGCTTGCCGCAGCGCTGATCTGGTTCATGGGGCGCTCGTGGCGCGGCCGGCTCGGACTCACCGCACTCATGCTGGCCGCCCTCGCCGCCTGGGTTGCGTGGGGGGCCGCCAGTGCGAATCCGGCCCTGGTCTATTTGCTGCCGCATGCCGGCGCCTATCTTTTCATGCTGTGGCTTTTCGGGCGCACGCTGATGCCCGGCCGGGAGGCGCTGATCACGCGGCTGGCGCGCCACATGCACGGCACGCTGCCGGAGGATATCGAGCGCTATACCCGTCAGGTCACCACGGCCTGGTGCCTATTCTTCGCCGGCATGGCACTGACTTCCTTGATGCTGTTCCTCCTTGCGCCACTGGCCGTATGGTCGGTCTTCGCGAATCTGCTCAATGTACCGATGGTGGTCGCCATGTTCCTGGCCGAGTACCTCTATCGCATCCTGCGCTATCCCAATTTTTCGCACGCCTCGATCCGCTCTACCATCCGGGCGTTCCAGAAGCACGGCGGATCGGGCCGGGCGCCCTGACGCTGACGTCATCCCGTTTGCCGGCGCCCCGGCGTTTTCCATGGCGACCGTTCCTTTCCTGAGCCACAGCGATCCCGACGAGGTGGTTGCCTTTCGCGGCCGGCGCACCGTGCGGGTGGCGGAGTTCCTCTCCGATTTGCGGCGGGTGGCCGCAAGCCTGCCGGCGCGTTCGTACCTGCTCAATTTCTGCAACGATCGCTATCGATTCGCGGTGGGGCTGGGTGCGGCGCTCAGCCGCGGACAGGTGAGCCTGCTGCCACCCACCCAGACCCCGGAGATGCTCGCGCAGATGCAGCTCGCTTACCCCGGGCTGTATGCGCTGACCGATGCACCGCAGGCGCTTCACGGCATCGAGCAGGTGAAATGTCCGGATTCGGAAGCTGCCCCGGCCGCGCCTGGACCGGTTCCCGAATTTGCGTCGGAGCAGGTCGCCGTCATTGCCTTCACCTCCGGTTCCACCGGACGCCCGACGCCACATCCGAAATCCTGGGGCGCGATCGCTCACGGTGCGGCCGCCGAGGCGATGCGCTTCGGATTGAGCGGATCGGAGCGCTCGCGCGGCAGCGCCGGAATGCCGGGTAATGTTCTGGTCGGAACCGTTCCGCCGCAACACATGTACGGACTGGAATCCACCGTGCTGTTGGCGTTGCGAAACAGTCTGGCACTGCACGCGGCGCGCCCGTTCTACCCGGCCGACGTTCGCGCGGCCCTGGAGGACATTCCCGGCGGGCGGGTGCTGGTGACCACACCGGTGCATCTGCGCGCGCTGCTTGCCGATTCGGTCGCGCTGCCTGCGCTCGAGCTGATCATATGCGCCACCGCGCCATTGTCGCCGGAAATGGCGGCGCAGGCGGAGGCTCGCTTCAAAGTGCCGCTGCACGAGGTGTACGGATTCACCGAAGCCGGAATGGTCGCGACCCGGCGCACCATTGACGGCCCGCTGTGGCACACACTACCCGGGGTCAGGCTTCGCGAGCACGGCGACACGGTGCGCGTCCGCGGCGGGCACGTGCAGAACGAGGTGGCCTTTTCGGACGTCGTCGCAATGCGTGATGCCGAGACCTTCGTGCTGCATGGGCGCAACGCCGATCTGGTCAATGTCGCCGGCAAACGCAGCTCGCTAGCATACTTGAACCATCAACTGAACAGCATCGAAGGCGTGGAGGATGGCGAGTTTTTCATGCCCGACGAAACCGGCGCGGAGGTGACCCGGCTCACGGCGTTCGTGGTGGCACCCGGGCTTTCGCGCCAGGCGCTGATCGAAGCGTTGCAGGCGCGCATCGATCTGGTCTATTTGCCAAGGCCGCTTTACTTCGTCGGGTCCCTGCCGCGCAACGCCACGGGAAAACTGCCGCGCGAGGTCCTGCTGCGTTTGGCGGCTGAATGCGCGCGTCGCAAGGCCTCCGGCGGCCGGACCGGAGACGCAGCTTGAGCCAGGTCTGGCTCAGGCAGCGCGAACGGGCCAATGCCGCGAGTCTGCGCTTGCTGGTGCGGCTCGCGATGCTGCTGGGAAGGCCCGCCGGGCGCTTGCTGCTCTTCCCGGTGTGTCTTTACTTTCTTGTCTTCTCGGTTCGGGCCAGGGCGGCCTCCAGGCAGTATCTGCGCAAGGTGCTCGGACGTCCGCCGGGACTGTCCGATTTGTATCGCCACTACTACAGCTTCGCCACCGTTGCGCTCGATCGTATGTACCTGCTGCGCAGCCGTTTCAAGCAGTTCGAGATCCGGGTGTACGGCGAAGAAGTGCTTGCCCAGGCGCGCGCGCGCGGCGAAAGCTGCCTCCTGCTCGGTGCACACCTCGGCAGTTTCGAGGCATTGCACACTTTTGGCGAGGAGAACGGCATCCGGGTGACCATGATGATGTTCGAACACGGCAACCGCGACATGAATACGCTGGCCAAGGTGATCAATCCCGGCCTGGAGCGCACTGTGATCGGCATGGGCTCGCTCGACTCGATGATAAAGCTTCGCGACCGGCTCGAATCCGGAGAGTCGGTGGGCATGCTCGGCGACCGCGGACTGTTCGAAGGCGGCCACGTCCTGGCGCCTTTCTTCGGCGAACCGGCGGCATTCCCGACGGCACCGTTCCGCATCGCCGCCATCTTCGGGCGGCCGGTGGTGCTGATGGTCGCGCTCTACCGCGGCGGCAATCGCTACGATCTGCATTTCGAGCGCCTGGTGGAATCGCCGAAACTGGATCGCGCCGCGCGCGACGCGACCTTGCGCCGATGGATTGAACTCTACGCCAGGCGCGTCGAGCATTATTGCAGGCTGGCACCCTACAACTGGTTCAATTTCTATGACTTCTGGGCCGGCACCGGGGCGCCGCGCTGAGCGCCTGATCGTGGTGCTGGCGATCGTGTTAGCGCCGGCCGCCGGCGCGCCTGCGGGCGCGCAGGATTCCGAACCGCAACGGGACGGGGCGGGCTGGGGCGTGCAGCAGCTCATGCGTGAACTGGGCGCGGTCAAGCGCTCGCAGTCGCGCTTCGTCGAGCGCAAATACCTCAAGGTGCTCAAGGCCCCGCTCGAACTGCGTGGAACGCTTACCTACGCGGCGCCCGGCAATCTGGTGAAACGCACCCTCAGCCCGAAACCGGAGACACTGACGGTCGAAGGCGACCGGCTCACACTGGAAAGTACTGCCCGCAACGGGTCTCGCACCCTGCGGCTGCGGGACTATCCGGTATTGTGGGCTTTCGTCGAAAGCATACGCTCGACGCTCAGCGGTGACATCGCGGCGCTGGAGCGCTTCTATCGCGTCGAACTTGAAGGCGGCCGCGCGCGCTGGCGCCTATATCTGGTTCCGCGCGATCCCGACATGCGTGCGGTGATCAGCCTGATCAACATCGGCGGCAGCCGCGACCGGGTGGAGCGCATCGAAGTCCAGGAAACCCGCGGCGACCGGTCGGTAACGACCATTGTCGAGGAGTCGCGTTGAAATCTGCACGGCTGCCTGTGGCAATCTGGCTGGGCCTGGTCGCAGTCTGCGTACTGATCGTCGTCCGCACCGAGTTCAGCACCGATCTCGCGGCCTTTCTGCCGCGCTCGCCCACGCCGGCACAGCAGATACTGGTGGACGAGCTGCGCGAAGGAGTGGTGTCGCGGCTGATCCTGATCGGCATCGAAGGCGCGCCGCAGGATCGGCTCGCTGTGCTAAGCGCGGGGCTGTCCGCCAGGCTGGAGTACGATGCGCGGTTTGCCTACCTGGCCAATGGAGAGCGGGACCAACTGCGCGCGGATGGTGAATTTCTGCTGCGAAATCGTTATCTGCTCAGTGCGCAGGTCGCACCGGAACGGTTCAGCACCGCCGGCCTGCGCGCGGCGCTGGAGCGCCAGCTCGACCTGCTCGGTTCGCCGGCGAGCGCGATGGTCGGGCCGCTATTGCCGCGCGACCCGACTGGGGAGTTCCTGCATATGCTGGAACAGTTGCGCGAGAAGGGGGGGCCGGACAAACGTGGCGACGTCTGGTTCTCGCGCGACGGCAGCCGCGCGCTGCTGGTCGCGCAGACCCGCGCCCCGGGATTCGATCTGGACTCGCAGGAGCAGGCGCAGGCAGCAATCCGCGCGGCTTTTGGGCAAGCGGTGAGCGAGCACCCCGCGGACGGGGCGCGATTGCTCCTCAGCGGGCCGGGTGTCTTTGCGGTGAATTCCCGTGCAGGAATCAAGAATGATGCGCTGCGCTTTTCGCTGATTGCCACAGTTCTGGTGTCCGCGCTACTGCTGATCGCGTATCGCTCCGGTCGAGTGTTGGGTCTGACGCTGCTGCCGGTGGCGAGCGGCGTGCTGGCCGGCGTCGCCGCGGTAAGCCTGGGCTTCGGTTCGGTGCACGGCGTCACCCTCGGCTTCGGCGCCACGCTGATCGGCGAAGCGGTGGATTACGCGATTTACCTGTTTACCAACACTGCGCCGGACAGCCCGCCGCAGGCCGCGCTCAAGCGCATCTGGCCGACGCTGCGGCTGGGTGTGCTCACCTCGGTGCTGGGCTGCGCTGCGATGCTGTTCTCCGGATTCCCAGGGCTCGCGCAGCTGGGGCTGTTCACGATCGCCGGTCTGCTAATGGCGGCGGCGGTGACACGCTGGGTACTGCCTGAACTGGCACCGCACGGCTATAGCGTCAGAGCCGTGGACACGCTAGCGCCAGTGCTGTTGCGCCTGATCGCGCGCGGCCGGGCATTGCGCATCCCGTTGATCGCGACTGTCCTGGTACTGGCCGCATGGCTGGCGCTGCAAGGCGCGACACCGTGGAATGACGAACTGTCCGGCCTGAGTCCGGTGTCGGAGTCCGATCAACGCATGGACGAGGCGTTGCGCCGCGATCTCGGCGCGCCGGACGCACGCCATCTGGTCGTGGTGACGGGCGATTCCGAGCAGTCGGCACTCGAAGCGGCGGAGCGCGTCGGCGACGTGCTGGCCGGACTCCAGTCGCGCGGTGTGCTGGCGGGCTACGATTCCCCGGCACGCTATCTGCCGAGCGTGTCCGCACAGCAGGCCCGGCAGCGGGCGATACCGGACGCCAGAAAACTGCAGCGCAATCTGGCCGAAGCCGCTGCGGGCCTGCCGTTTCGCGCCGGAGTGTTTGCACCCTTCGTTGCGGAAGCGCAAACGGCGAAGAAACAGCCCACGCTGGGGCGTGCGGACCTGCACGGCACCGTGCTTGCGCTGAAGCTCGAGGCGCTGCTGGCGCAGCGGCGCGCACAGTGGTTTGCGATGCTGCCGCTGCGCGGCGTTTCCGACGCAGCCGTGCTGGAGCGGGAAATCGCGCACTTCAGTCCACAAGGCGTCGTGTTGCTTGACCTCAAGCGCGAATCAGATGCGCTGTATCAGGGTTATCGGGCGAGGGTGCTGAATTTCGCGCTGCTCGGCGCGGCCGCGATTACGCTGCTGCTGGCGGCGGCGCTGCGATCCCTGCGGCGTACCTGGGAAGTGCTGGCGCCGCTCGCCGCCGCCCTGATCGTCACGGTCGCGATCCTGGTTGCCGGAGGCGAGCGCCTCAGCATCTTCCATGTGGTCGCACTGTTGCTGGTAATCGGCGTAGGTTCCAACTACACCCTGTTCTTCGAGCGCGGCAACATGGCCAACGCCAGCCCGGAGCGCACCGTGACCTCGCTGGTGTTCTGCAATCTCTCCACTGTCATCGGCTTCGGTGTCATCGGTTTTGCCAGCACGCCGGTGCTGTCAGCCATCGGCACTACGGTCGCCATCGGCGCTTTCCTCAGCCTGGTCTTCGCCGCCATTCTCAC
>JAXIOX010000186.1:0-7115 GCA_045403275.1 Burkholderiales bacterium
GTGCAATATCGACGGGACATCCCGAATTGGTACGGGAACCGATCCGAAAGTTTCGCAGGGATGGCGATGCGCCGACTCCGGGCACTCGATGTTTGTCGTAAGCTACGAATTTCAAACCGGAAACCGGAACACACTTGGGCATCACAGAGGCGCCGCAACATCGTATGCAAAGACACTTGTCCGAATCACGGCGTGGCCGACTGACGGTTGCCGACCACGACCGCGGGAGCGCGGGGCTGACCTACGTGTACCCTGTCGTGTCGCGGCGTGCGGGCGGCGTTTCCGTGGGCATCAACCTAAACGTCAACAATGCCTGCAACTGGCGCTGCATCTACTGTCAGGTTCCGGGCCTCACCCGTGGCGCGCCGCCGCCGGTGGATCTGGGCAAGCTCGAGCGGGAACTCAGCGGATTTCTGCAACACGTGTTGCACGGCGATTTCCTCGCTGCGCGCGTGCCGGTTGAAGCGCGTCGCCTGAACGATATTGCGCTATCCGGGAACGGGGAGCCGACCAGTGCCAGGGAATTCGAGAGCGTGGTGGACCTGGTCGGGAAAGTGCGGCGGCAATCCGGGGTGCCGTCAGAGGTCAAAACGGTGCTGATCACCAATGGCAGCCTGATGCAGCGCGCCGGCGTTCAGGCGGGCGTCAGGAAGCTGGCAACGCTCAGCGGGGAAGTGTGGTTCAAGGTGGATCGTGCCACCAGATCGGGCTTGCGCAAAGTCAACAATACCCGTACGGATATCACCAGAATGCGTGCCAACCTGGAAATTGCGGCGCGCCTGTGCCCGACCTGGATACAGACCTGCATGTTTGCGATCGACGGCGCGCCACCCGAAGAGGCTGAGCAGCAGGCCTACCTCGAATTTCTGCGCGAACGTGTTGCCGATCGATTGCCGCTGCAGGGCGTGCTGCTGTACGGCCTGGCGCGGCCGTCGTTTCAGCCCGAAGCCAAGCGCCTGAGCGCGCTCCCGTTTGCGTGGCTGGACGCCTTTGCCGAAAGAATTCGCCCGCTGGGCCTCGAGGTAAAGGTTACGCCCTGAGCATCAGCGGCGAGCGCGGCGCCGCGCAACGTGGCTCGACGCTTCGCTCTTGAGGCGGCGATACAGCGCCGGCTCAACGGACTTCAGATACGAAATCACCGCGACGTCTATTTTGTTGAGTTTTTTCAGGTCGATCTGGTCCACATGCACCACCCGCAGCAGTTCCTGCACCGGTTTTGGCATGTTGCGGCCGCTTTCGTAGCGCGAACCGCCGCTTTGGGTCACGCCGATGCGTCCCCAGAAGTCCTGTTGGTTCATGCCGAGGCGCCGGCGGATGCCGCGGGGGTTCTGAATTTTTGCAGGCATTTTCATCTCCAAATGGCCGCAAGGTTGTCTGGTAACCGCTTGCGGACCGGTGTTGCCGATATGCGTTTGTCCCGTGCCACAACCCAAAGTTCCGCGCATGGCGGTTCATGACAAACGCCTAGCGGCGCCTGATGGAAAACGACAACGCCCCGCATGGGCGGGGCGTTGACGTCTTTCAATTGGCAGTGCATTGGGTGGCCGGGTGTTACTTGGCCACCTGCTTCTCCCTCAGTTCGTCGAGTGTCTTGCAGTCGATGCAGAGGGTGGCGGTGGGTCTTGCTTCCAGGCGCTTCAGGCCGATCTCGATGCCGCAGCTTTCACAGTAGCCATATTCGCCAGCGTCGATCTTGGCGATCGTTTCATCGATTTTCTTGATCAGCTTGCGCTCGCGATCTCGATTGCGCAACTCCAGCGCCATGTCCGATTCCTGGCTGGCGCGATCATTCGGGTCGGCGAACACGGTCGCTTCGTCCTGCATCGTGTGGACGGTGCGGTCGATGTCCTGCGAGAGCTCGGTCTTCAGTTGATTGAGAATTTTCCTGAAGTGCTCGAGCTGCTTCGGGCTCATGTAACTCTCGCCCTTCTTCGGCAGATAGGGCTTGAAATTGGTGTGAAATTCGGTGGTCATTCGCCAGTTCGGTCCGAAAAAAAACCGCTTTAATAGCAGAAATAGCGGGGGGGTGCAAGCTTAGTTTCAGCGCCGCGAAAACGCAATGCCTTCAGGACCTTCAAATTGACCTTTAACCCCCTGATCGGTATAGTTCCGACCCTCCGGGGTGTAACGCAGCCTGGTAGCGTGCCTGCTTTGGGAGCAGGATGTCGGGAGTTCGAATCTCTCCACCCCGACCAGAAAGCGAGAGTCGTGCCCGGTTTAGAATCGTGCCCGTAGCTCAACCGGATAGAGCACCAGCCTTCTAAGCTGGGGGTTACAGGTTCGATTCCTGTCGGGCACGCCAGTGCACCCCTCGCGGAAAATCTCTCAGTGGTGGCTGTAGCTCAGTTGGTAGAGTCCCGGATTGTGATTCCGGTTGTCGTGGGTTCGAGTCCCATCAGCCACCCCATCTGCGTTTCCCCCTGCTTCAATCTTTGAACCGCGAGACATGATCGTTCTGCGCGACCTCAAACTTCGCCGCGGCACCAAAGTGCTGTTCGACGGCGCGAGTCTCACTTTCAATCGCGGCCAGAGGATCGGTGTCACCGGCGCCAACGGCAGCGGCAAGTCCAGCCTGTTGGCGCTGCTCCTCGACGAAATTCACCAGGACGCGGGCGAGGTCGAGATTCAGTCCGGGCTGGTGCTCGCGCACGTTGCCCAGGAAACCCCTGTCACCGATCAGGCCGCGATCCAGTACGTGCTCGACGGCGATGCGGAGCTGCGGCACCTTGAATGCCAACTGCTGGCGGCGGAGCGGGTGCATGACGGCACGCGCATCGCCGAACTGCATGAAGACATGCAGCGTATCGGCGCCTATTCGGCGCGCGCCCGCGCAGCTCAACTGATGCATGGTCTCGGTTTCGCGTATTCCGACGTCGACAGGCCGGTCGCGCAGTTCTCTGGCGGCTGGCGCGGACGGCTGAACCTGGCGCGCGCGCTGATGTGCCGATCGGACGTTCTGCTTCTGGACGAACCGACCAATCACCTCGACCTCGACGCCATCGTCTGGCTCGAGCAGTGGCTTTCAAACTTCCCTGGGACGCTGCTGCTGATCTCGCACGACCGCGATTTTCTCGACGCGGTGGCCGACGCCATCTGTCACATCGAAGGCCGGCGCCTGCGACTGTATTCGGGAAATTATTCCGCGTTCGAAGCCCAGCGCGCCGCCCAACTTGCGCAGCAGCAGGCAACCTACGAGAAGCAGCAGCGCGAAATAGCCCACCTGCAGTCCTTCGTCGACCGTTTCAATGCCAAGGCCACCAAGGCGCGCCAGGCGCAGAGCCGCATCAAGGCGCTCGCCCGCATGGAGAAAATTGCCGCCGCGCACGTAGATACGCCGTTCCAGTTCGCGTTTCGGCAGCCGGCGGTGCAGCCCGACCCGGTACTGACGCTGGACGGCGTCGGAGCCGGCTACGGCGATGTAACCGTCCTGCGCGAAATCCGGCTGACGCTGCGGGCCGGCACCCGGCTGGGATTGCTGGGCCGCAATGGCGCCGGCAAGTCGACGATGATGAAGTTGCTTGCCGGCGCCCTGGCGCCGCTCACCGGAGAGCGAATCGGAGGCAAGGGCCTGCAGATCGGTTACTTCGCACAGCACCAGCTGGAACAGTTGCGTCCCGAGGAGAGCCCGCTGTGGCACCTGACGCGGCTGTCGCCCAGGACGCGCGAGCAGGTACTGCGCGATTTTCTCGGTGGTTTCGATTTCCATGGCGATCTGGTGACCGAGCCGGTGGCGCCGATGTCGGGAGGCGAAAAGTCACGGCTGGCCCTGGCGCTGATCGTCTGGCAACGACCGAACCTGCGTCTGCTGGACGAGCCCACCAACCATCTGGACCTGGAAATGCGCCACGCGCTGACCCTTGGGCTGCAGGATTACGAAGGCGCGCTGGTGCTGGTGTCGCACGACCGCAGCCTGCTGCGCGCGACCAGCGATGAACTGTGGCTGGTGGAGGGCGGCACGGTCGAGCCCTTTGACGGCGACCTGGACGATTACGCCGGACGGCTGCGCGCGAAGCAACAGGCCGAACGCGCCGCCGCAGAGCCCGTGGTCGGCCGCAAGGAGCAGAAACGGATCGAAGCCGGGGTACGCAACCGGCGCTTTGCCGGGCGCAAGCCGCTGGAAGCCCGGCTTAAATCGGCGGAACGGGAAATCGAGGCACTGGGATTCGAAAAGTGCCGCCTTGAAAAGCTTATTGCCTCCCCCGATATGTACGCGGACGGCCGCAAGGAGGACCTGAAGCGCTGCCTGCTGGAGCAGGCACAGGTAACGGCAAAGCTGCACGAGGCGGAGGAGCGCTGGCTGGCACTGTCCACCGAACTCGAGCAATTGACCGCCACCGGGTAAGGCGCTTCATGCGGTACTGGACGTTTCGGTTTCGACCTAAGGAATCGAGTTTAGTTAGAAAAGGATACTTGTGATCAAACGCGTCGTTCTGTTCCTGATTACCAACCTGGCGGTCGTCTTCGTCCTGAGCATCACGATGAGGCTGCTCGGGGTGGACCGGATCCTCGCCGAATCGGGCGGCGGACTTGATTTGAACGCACTACTGGTGTTCGCCGCCGTGATCGGATTCGGCGGCGCGCTGGTCTCGCTTGCCATGTCCAAGTGGTCGGCGAAGATGATGACCGGCGCCAAGGCCATCGACAGCCCGCGCAGCGAAGCCGAACAGTGGCTGGTGCAGACGGTGCAGCGCCACGCCCGCCAGGCCGGCATCGGCATGCCCGAGGTGGCGATCTACAATGCGCCGGAGGTCAACGCATTTGCCACTGGCATGAACAAGAATAATGCGCTGGTCGCGGTCAGCACCGGACTGCTCGACAGCATGACCCGCGACGAGGCGGAAGCCGTGCTCGGCCACGAAGTCACCCACGTCGCCAACGGCGACATGGTCACACTGGCGCTGATCCAGGGCGTCGTGAACACGTTTGTGATCTTTCTGTCGCGCATCATCGGCAACATCGTCGACAAGACCGTATTCAAGACCGAGCGCGGCCATGGCCCGGCTTTCTGGATCACCTCGATCATCGCCGAGCTGGTGCTCGGCATCCTGGCCAGCATCATCGTGATGTGGTTCAGCCGCCGGCGCGAGTTCCGCGCCGATGTCGGCGGCGCCGCCCTGGCGGGCCGCGAGAAGATGATTGCCGCCCTGCAGCGGCTGAAGCAGGCGCACACGCCGTCGCAATTGCCGGACCAGATCAAGGCTTTCGGCATCAACGGCGGCCAGGGCTGGGGCATCAAGCGCCTGTTCATGTCACACCCGCCGCTGGACGAGCGCATCGAGGCTTTGCGCGCACAGCGCTGAACGTCCTTAAGGAAACGCCCGCGTGAGCGGGCGTTTTCATTTTCTTCAGCCGGCCGGCTCAGCAAGGCGTGACTGAGAGGCCGAGTGTGTTACCTGCGGTACTCTCGATCAACACTTCTGTTACGCCCGAGCCGTGCCCGCCGGCGAGCGCCGCCAGCAGCGGAAGACTGCGCGCCGCCGGGTTGTCCCGGCGCAATTGCTCGAGGTTGTCGTCCTGCATCCGCGATGGGGCGCCCGCAATGCCGCTGCCGAGATCGCAGGCGGCCAATGAACGGGGGCTGCGCTCACGAGCGATCAGCAGGGCGCTTGCGAACGGATGGCGGATCGGGCGCGCGCCCCGCAGCGGTTCGGGATAGGGCAGGTCGTAGGCAATCAGCAACACGGATTCGTGATCGGCGCAGGCCAGCGTTGCCGCTTCAAGCAGGCCTGCGCCAAAACTCCAGTCGAACGCGCACAAACTCGTGGACGGTGCGCGCGAGCCGGTGGCGATCCCCCAGTATCCCGAGGGAGCGTTGTGCACCGAATTGTGGAATCGCGTCGGCGAGATCAGGCGGTCGCTGCCTGCAAGCATTGTGCAGATCTCGTTGATGACCACGCCGTCGCCGCCGGAAGAAGTGAATACGGTCGGCATCGCGTCGCCCGGTCTTCCAGCCTGCACGAGTGCCTGCAGTCCCACCGATATCGATAGCTTTACCACCAGCCCGACGCGTCGGCGCTCCGCCGCCGGCAGCACCTCGAAGCGCGGCAGGACCAGATCGGCAGGGACGTAGGGTGTCGAGCCCGCAAGCATGGGTCGGGCTGCCTCCCAGCCGCCAAGTCCGGGGCCGAGGACTGCGGCGGCTTCGACGAAGAATTTAAGTGTCATGCGCGTCCCAGCACCAGGCAGCAATTGGTTCCGCCGAAGCCGAAGGCGTTGCTCATCACCCGGTCGGCCGTTGCTGTCTCGTTCTCGAGCAAATAGCGCAGGCCCATCGCCGGATCGACGTTGCGCGTGTTCACGCTACCGGGCAGGAAACCATTTTCGATCGCCAACGTCGAGATGATTGCCTCGATCGCTCCGCATGCCCCCAGGGTGTGCCCGGTCCAGCCTTTGGTGGAACTGCAGCGGGTTTGCCTGCCGAACAAATGGACCACCGCCTTGTCTTCCATCGCATCGTTGGCCGGGGTACCGGTGCCGTGCAGGTTGATATAGTCGATTGCGCCCGGCGCCAGCCCGGCATCCCGAAGCGCGCCTTCCATTGCCAGCCGTGCACCCAGACCATCGGGATGCGGCGAGGACATGTGATAGGCATCGCTGCTCTCGCCGACGCCGAGCAGCACCACTGCTCCTGCGGCGGAATTCGCCGCAGGTTTCTCGAGCAGGATGAATCCGGCACCCTCGCCGATGGATATGCCGTCGCGACCGCTGTCGAAAGGCCGGCAGTATCCGGCCGAAAGCAGGCCGAGCGAGCTGAACCCATAAAGCGTAGTCAGGCACAGGCTGTCCACGCCTCCGACCACTGCGGCGTCGCACAAGCCTGCCGCGATCATGCGCGCCGCTGTGCCGAACACCTTGGCGCTTGAAGAGCACGCGGTCGAAATCACCAGGCACGGTCCACGCAAGCCGAGATAGGACTGCACGAACCAGGCGACGGAGTACGTATTGTGCGTGCCGCCGTAGTGAAGGTCCGCGGGCAGCGCGCCGCTTACCGGATCCCGGCGGCGGTACGCCAGTTCAGTGGAATGAATCCCCGATGTGCTGGTGCCAATAAAAACGCCGATCCGGCCGGCGCCGTACCGCATCCGCGCCTCCAGCACGGCCTCCTCGAATCCGTC
>JAXIOX010000145.1:0-3691 GCA_045403275.1 Burkholderiales bacterium
CGGCTCAAGCCCATGCGCTTGCAAACCTCCTGCGCCTTGCGCATGTAGTGCTCAATCCGCCAACGCGCGCGCCGCGCCCAGGATCTCGTCGTCGCTCGGAGAGCTTGCGAACTCTTCCGGCCGGTTGGGGGCCTCGATAAATGACCAGCGGATAGTGCCGTTACGGTCGATGAGGAAGAACCCCGTCAGTTGCCCCCCGTGAGTCTCCATGATCTGCTGGTCCACCTCGGTGGGCTGAAAGCCCTCCTGCTTGTCGAGGAAGGTGCCCGCCGCCAAGAGCTCCATCGGCTCCGGGAGCACGCCCTTGAGTTCGACACGGGTGGTGAAGAATTTAGCCGTCGTCATTCGCTGTGGCCATTGGAGTTCGCTGGGACTGGTGTCATCCGCAACAAATCCGATTTCGGGTAGCCCGAAGGCCCGGTGCGTTCGCACGTCCGGGTCTGCCGCCAGCAGCACGCGCGTGGGCCGATACTTGAAGTATTGTCGCGCGCGCGCCTCCTGCGTGTTGACGATGGCCAACGTCTCCACGCCTTCGTCCGTGAGTTTCTCGCTGGTGAGGCCGAGTTGCGCCACATGGCGGCGGCAGAACGGGCAGTGCAACCCCCGGAACAGCCCCACCAGCACCGGGCCTTTCCCCCGGTAGTTTTCGAGCGCAACGGTGCCTTCGCGATTGACCGCAGGCAGGACGAAGCTCGGAGCGTGGTCGCCAGGCTGCAGTGG
Organism: Burkholderiales bacterium; assembly: GCA_045403275.1. Classification (GTDB taxonomy): domain Bacteria; phylum Pseudomonadota; class Gammaproteobacteria; order Burkholderiales; family JACQAP01; genus JACQAP01. The sequence continues at coordinate 721 of JAXIOX010000145.1, forward strand.
CCGGCTGGATGTTGTCGTCATGTCTTACCCTCCACGTTGCTTCGTGAGACTTCTTTGCACTCTGGGCGCCTTTACAGAAGAAATGGCAACACCGTAAGGCCGTCCGGCTCGAGGCCCGCGCGCTCGCAGACCTCTTGCGCCTTGCGCATGTAGTGCTCAACCCGCCAACGCACGCGCCGCGCCCAGGATCTCGTCGTCGCCCGGAAAGTTTGAGAGCTCTTCCGGCCGGTTGGGGGCCTCGACATACGACCAGCGGATAGTGCCGTCACGGTCGATGAGGAAGAACCCCGTCAGCTGCGTCCCGTGAGCCGCTGCGATCTGCTGGTCCACCTCGGTGGGCTTAAAGCCCTCCTGCTTGTCGAGGATATCCCCTGCGGCGGGAATATTCATCGGTTCCGGGAGCGCGCCCTTGGGGTTGACCCGGGTGGAAAGGAATATCGCCATCGTCGTTCGCTGTGGCCACTGGAGTTCGCTGGGGCTGGTGTCATCCGGAACAAATCCGATTCTTGGCAGCCCGAAAGCCCGGTGCGTGCGCACGTCTGGATCTGCCGCGAGCAGCACGCGCGTGGGCCGATACTGGAAGTACTGCCGCGCGCGCGCCTCCTGGGTGTTGACGATGGCCAACGTTTCCACGCCTTCGCCAGTAAGTTTCTCGCTGGTGAGGCCGAGTTGCACCACCTGGCGGCGGCAGAACGGGCAGTGCAGCCCCCGGAACAGCCCCACGAACACCGCACTTTTCCCACGGTAGTTTTCGAGCGCAACGGTGCCTTCGCGATTGACCGCGGGCAGGACGAAGCTCGGAGCGCGGTCGCCAGGCTGCAGCGGCCGGCTGGATGTTGTCGTCATGACTTACTCTCCTCGTTGCTCTGTGTGATTTCTTTGCACGCCGGGCGCGCTCAAAGCAGAAAAGGCAACACCGTAAGATCGTCCGGCTCGAGGCCCGCGCTCGCGCAGACCTCCTGTGCCTTGAGCATGTAGTGCTCGGCCCGCGACGAGTCATCCATGTCCAGATACAGCGTCGCCAGCCCGTCGTAGCAGGGGAACAGAAGCTGCGGTTCGCCCGCCTTCTCGGCAAGTGCCACCGCCTCCTGATAATAGCCCAAAGCCCGGCCGGGATCACCGTGGCACTGGAATATCTGCCCCAGCACGATGAGGGGCACGGTGAGGTGATCGAGTTGACCGATCCGGCGATCGAGCTCGATGGCGGCCTGCGCGGCCTCAACACCCTGCTCGTCACACCGATTCGTGAGCGCGCAGTAGGCCACGGCAAGGGTGGTGTGCAGTCGCGATTGCAGGCCGAAGTCGCCGATGCGCTTGGCCGTTTCCAGGCCGCGTTGGCCGGTCTTGATGGCGCGTGCCGGATCCACTGTGCTGTACAACACGCCGAGATTGGCGAGGCTGCGGCACTCGATCTGGAGCAGGTCCGCTGCGCGCGCGGTTTCCACGCTGCGCTCGAGGTATGCCACAGCGTCCTTCGGGCGGTTGAGCCGCGCGAATGCGGCGCCAAGCGTGTTGAGAGCAAGCGCAGTCGCTTCCGCCGTGGCCCGGCGCTCGTCGTCCGTTGCCGCGCAGGCTGCGAGGCGCTCGGCCTCGGCGAGCGCCTGCTCGGCCCAGCGTGCCGCGCCCTGGTTGTCTCCACTGCGGAATGCGAGCCGGCCCATCTCCCGGTAGAGCTGTGCCCGTTCGATGTGGTCGGACTCGCCGTCGATCATCGCGAGGCCCTGCTCGAAGCAGCGCGCTGCTTCGGCCCGGTCGCCGGCGTCCCAGTGAAGTCTGCCGATCTTGCGTAGCACGCGGGCCTGCGCCGGCCGGTCCGCCGCGGATGCGTACCCATCACGCACCGCCGCGAAGTGCAGCATTGCTTCCGCGCGCTGCCCCGCCGTGCCTAGGAGATCGCCGAGCCGCTCGCACACCGCCAGCCGATCCGCGGCGCAGTCTTCGCACGCCTCCAGAGTTTCCAGCGCATCCTGAAAATGGCGGATGGCATCGGCATTTGCGTAGATCGCCTGCGCCCGGTCGCCGGCGGCGACGAGGTAGCGCGCGCCCCGCCGTTTGTCGGCGCTCAACCGGAAGTGATGAGCCAGGGCCTCCAGATCCTCTAACCGCTGGGGCTGCGTCCCGCAAATCCGCTCCAGCGCTTCTCCGATGCGGGTGTGAAGTTCGGTGCGACGGCGCACCAGCAGGTTCTGGTAGGCGACCTCGTGGAACAAGCCGTGACAGAACCGGTACTGACGCTCCGTGCCAGTCGCCATCGCTGCGTCGCGCGGCGCGCCGGCCGCCTGTGACGCAGGAACTTGCGATCGCGTGCTACTCTCCATTGCGTCCGCTGCTCGCGAGGGATCGATCAGTAACTCCGCATCGACCAGCATGGCGAGCGCCTGATCAAGCGAGTCGGGCTCGGCCGCGACTTCGCGCAACAGCCCTTCGGAGAACAGCGGCCCGACCACCGCCGCTTCCTGGATTGCTTGGCGGGCGTGGGCCGGGAGCGCGTCAATCCGCGCGAGCAAAAGGCCGTGGATAGTGAGTGGCACGTTCACCGAATCCGCATCTGTCTGACAGACCCATTCCCCGTTTTCCTGAGCGAGCACACCTCCTGCGATCAGGCTTCGCACCATCTCTTCCAGGAACAGGGGATTGCCGCCCGCCCGCTCCAGGATGCGACGCCGAAGCTCGTCGGGAAGCCGGAGCGACGAGGTGCCGAACAACGCGCCGAGCAGCGTTTCGCTGTCGTTCGTAGAGAGCGAATCCAGCCGCAGGATCGTATGCGCGGCGCTGGGCGGGGCCACTTGTGGGACATCCGGCGTCGGGCGGTGCGAAATCAGGAGCATGAAGCGCCGTTCCTGCAAGCGATCGACGAGGAAGCGCAACACCTCGACCGATGCCGCATCGGCCCAGTGCAGATCCTCCACGGCGAGCACGAGCGCGCTGTGTTTCAATCGGTGCTCGATGACGGCTTGCGCGGCGAGAAAGA
>JAXIOX010000265.1:0-5393 GCA_045403275.1 Burkholderiales bacterium
AAAGTCCATTTCATCGTCAGCATGGCCTGCAGCAGGTAGCCGCCGCTGGAATGCTGAACGCCCTTGGGCTTGCCGGTGGAGCCGGAGGTGTAAAGGATGAACAATGGATGCTCGGCGTTGACCCACTCCGGCTCGCAGACGTCCGGCTGGTTCTGCACCAGCTCGTTCCACCAGACGTCACGCGGGGCGCGCAGTTGAATCGGGCTGCCAGTGCGCTTGTAGATGACCACGTGCCTGATGCCCTCGCAGCCTCCCATCGCAATAGCATCGTCCACCGCAGCCTTGAGCGGGATTTCCTTGCCGCCGCGCATCTGTCCGTCGGCGGTGATGACCGCGACCGCGCCAGCATCGATGATGCGCTCCTGCAGGCTCTTGGCCGAGAAGCCGCCAAACACCACCGAATGGGTGGCACCGATGCGCGCGCAGGCTTGCATCGCGATCACAGCCTCGATCGACATCGGCATGTAGACGATGACGCGGTCGCCGGTCTTGATTCCGAGCGACTTTAGGCCGTTGGCGAACTGGCAGACGCGGTGGTAGAGCTGCTTGTAGGTGATTTTGGTGACCGCGCCGTCGTCGGCCTCGAAGACGATCGCGACCTTGTTCGGCTGGCTGTCGAGATGGCGGTCCAGGCAGTTGTACGAGATGTTCAGCTCGCCGTCGTGGAACCACTTGAAGAACGGCGCTTTGCTCTGATCCAGGACCTGGGAGAACGGTTTGTGCCAGATTACGTGCTCGCGCGCCAGCCGTGCCCAGAAACCCTCGTAATCGCGTTCCGCCTCGGCGCACAACGCCTGGTAGGCGGCCATTCCGGAGACATTGGCCTGCCTGACGAAGTCCGCAGGCGGCGGGAAAACCCGGCGTTCTTGCAGGACCGATTCGATCGTACTCATTCCATCCTCCCCATCGTCTATTCTGATAGTCGACTTGGCACCGGATTATAGCTATACGCAGCGACAAAAATAGCGCCGGAGACATTCCCTCCCCTTGGAAGGGGGAGGGCTAGGGGGGTGCGGCGTGAATCGTGTGGCTGGCATTTCACACCCATCCCAACCTTCCCCCATCAAGTGGGAAGGAGTATTTAATGCGGCACTATTAATGTCGCAATGTATAGAACTTCCGGTACCCAGTCCTGCGCGGCGCGCGGGGCGCGTCCCGGCAGCAGGCAAGCGGTGGCGGTGGTGTAAAATCTGGCCGAGCGCACCAGCAATCCGCCGAGCCGCCCGGATTCACCCATGACCGTCATACGCCAGGAAGACCTGATCGAAAGCGTCGCCGACGCCCTCCAGTACATCTCCTACTACCATCCGATGGACTACATCAAGGCCCTCGCGGATGCGTATCGACGTGAAGAGTCTCCGGCGGCCCGCGACGCGATCGCGCAAATCCTGACCAACTCGCGCATGTGCGCGGAAGGAAAGCGGCCGATCTGCCAGGACACCGGCATCGTAGTTGCGTTCCTGAGAGTCGGCATGAACGTGCGCTGGGACGGTGCCAGCATGGGTGTTGCCGACATGATCAACGAAGGCGTGCGCCGCGCCTACCTGCACCCGGACAACAAGCTGCGTGCTTCCATCCTCGCCGATCCGGCGGGCAGCCGGAAAAACACGCGCGACAACACGCCGGCGGTGATTCACATGGAACTGGTTCCGGGCGATTCAGTGGATGTCCGGATTGCTGCCAAGGGTGGCGGTTCCGAGAACAAGTCGACATTCGTCATGCTTAACCCATCCGACAGCATCGTCGACTGGGTGTTGGAGACCGTGCCGGACATGGGTGCCGGATGGTGCCCGCCGGGCATGCTCGGGCTGGGTATCGGCGGCAGTGCGGAAAAGGCGATGGTGCTGGCCAAGGAAGCGCTGATGCAGCCGATCGATATGCACAAATTGAAACGACGTGGGCCGAAAAGCCGCATCGAAGAACTGCGCATCGAAATTTGCGACAAAGTCAACGCCCTCGGCATTGGCGCGCAGGGCCTGGGAGGGCTAACCACCGTGCTCGACGTCAAGATACTCGATTACCCGACGCACGCGGCGTCGCTGCCGGTGGCGATGATCCCGAATTGCGCCGCGACCCGGCACGCGCACTTCACGCTCGATGGCGGCGGCCCGGCACGGCTGGATCCGCCCAGCCTCGACGAATGGCCGGACGTGGAATGGGCGCCGGCGCCGGCCTCGCGCAAGGTCGACCTAGCCAAAGTTACGCGCGAGCAGATCGCGGCCTGGAAGCCGGGCGAGACCCTGCTGCTCAACGGCAGGATCCTTACTGGACGCGATGCCGCGCACAAGCGCCTCCAGGAACTGTTCTCCAGGGGCGAATTGCTGCCCGCAGGCGTGGACTTCCGCAACCGCTTCATCTACTACGTCGGCCCGGTGGACCCGGTGCGCGATGAAGTGGTCGGCCCGGCCGGGCCGACGACTGCCACCCGCCTGGACAAGTTCACCGATATGATGCTGGCGAAAACCGGGCTGCTCGGCATGATCGGCAAAGGCGAGCGCGGCCCAGCGGCGATCGAAGCCATCCGCAAGCACAAGGCGGTGTACCTGATGGCGGTGGGTGGAGCGGCCTACCTGGTCTCCAAAGCCATCAAATCCTCGCGCGTGGTCGCGTTCGGCGATCTCGGCATGGAAGCGATCTACGAATTCGAGGTGAAGGACATGCCGGTTACCGTCGCAGTGGATGTCAACGGCACCTCGGTGCACCAGACCGGTCCGCGCGAGTGGCAGGCAAGGATCGGCAAGATACCAATTACAACGGCGTGAGGAGTGAGGGGTGAGGAGTGAGGTGAGAGCGTTCGCCGCTTCGCGGCTCGGTTTTACCTCGGCCCTCGGCTCTCGTGCCTCGCACCTCGCAGTTCAATGGCGGGCCTCCCCGCATCGCATGGTAGTGAACCTGGTCAGGTCCGGAAGGAAGCAGCCACAGCTATTTTATGCGAGTGCCGGGGCAAGGCTCGCCACCCCATTCAACGTGAGGCCTAAGGCGGCAGGCGTGAGGCGCGAACGGTTCAATCTCTCGAACGGCTTCGCCGCCGCGTCCATTCACAGACAATTTCGCGGTCCAACGACAAAGTGACGCTCGCACTCGCGCGCAAATGGCGCCCCAGGAATTTCGGTGAATTGATCGGCCAGGACCACGTGGTCCGCGCCATCAGCAATGCGCTCACGCAGAATCGCCTGCATCACGCGTACCTGCTCGCCGGCACCCGCGGCGTGGGCAAAACCACGCTGGCGCGGATCATCGCCAAGGCGCTGAATTGCGATACCGGCGTTTCCGCGAATCCCTGCGGCAAGTGCGGCGCCTGCACCGAGATCGACGCCGGACGCTACGTGGACCTGATCGAGCTCGACGCCGCCTCCAACACCCAGGTGGACAACATGCGCGAGCTGCTGGAGAACGCGCTCTACGCGCCGACTTCCGGCCGCTTCAAGGTTTACATCATCGACGAAGTTCACATGCTGTCGCGTAATGCGTTCAACGCGATGCTCAAGACTCTCGAAGAGCCGCCGGCTCACATCAAGTTCATACTCGCAACGACCGATCCCCAGAAAGTCCCGGTGACGGTGCTGTCGCGCTGTCTGCAGTTCAATCTCAAGCAAATCCCCCCGGGCCAGATCCGCGGCCAACTCGAAATGGTGCTCGCCAAGGAAGGCGTGCCTTTCGAGACGCAAGCGCTCAATCTGCTGGCGCGCGCCGCCGAGGGCAGCATGCGCGATGCACTGTCGTTACTGGACCAGGCGATCGCGCATGGCGCCGGCAAGGTCGAAGAGACATCGGTCAGGGAAATGCTGGGTGCGGTGGACCGGAGCTACCTTTTCAGCCTCCTCAAGGCACTCGCGAGCGGCCAGGGTCCGGCATTGCTCGCCGAGGCCGAGCGCATGGCGGCGAGGAGCCTGTCGTTCGACGCGGCGCTGCAGGAACTGGCGACCCTGCTGCACCGGGTTGCGTTGGCGCAGACGTTGCCTGAAGCGCTGGCGGACGACGAACCGGAGCGTGAAGTACTGCTCGAACTGGCCGGAGCTTTCAGCGAGGAGGACGTACAACTCCTGTACCAGATTGCGATCCACGGGCGGCGCGATCTCGGGCTCGCCCCGGACGAATTTGCCGGCTTCACCATGACGTTGCTACGCATGCTGGCGTTCCTGCCGGTCGAGCCCGGGAAGTCCATGTCGGTCGCCACGTCTGGCGCCGGCCGGCCTGCGTCAAAGCCGGCACCGGCCGCAGGGCCTGCCGCGGCACGGGAAGCCACCGCCAAAGGTGTCGTCAGTGCGGAGCAGGAACTCGCCGACTGGCGCACGCTGGTTGGGCGCATCAAAGTCGGCGGCATGGCACGCATGCTGGCCGACAACTGCGAGTTCCGCTCGCTTGACGGCGACCGGCTGGAACTTGCGGTGCCGGAGGCGCACAAACATCTGCTGGAAAAGGTATACACCGACAAGTTGCAAGCCGGGCTCGCGGATTATTTCGGCCGTAAGCTACGGCTGCGCATCTCGACCGGCGGCACAGGCAATACACCCGCCGAAATCGAGAACCAGGAACGGCAGGCAAAACTCGCCAGGGCGATCGAGTCCATCGACACCGATCCGTTTGTCCGCGACCTGGTGGAGAATTTCGACGCGCGAGTGAAGGACTCTTCGATCAAACCAATTCAGTAAGGAACGACATCATGATGAAAGGCCAACTTTCCGGGCTCATGAAACAGGCCCAGCAGATGCAGGAGAACCTGAAGAAGGCGCAGGAAGAAATCGCCGGCATGGAGGTCGAAGGCCAGGCGGGCGCGGGCATGGTCAAGGTGGTGATGACCGGCCGCCACGACATCAAGCGCGTGTCCATCGACCCGAGCCTGATGAGCGACGACAAGGAAATGCTCGAGGACCTGATCGCCGCCGCGGTTAACGACGCGGTGCGCCGTGTGGAGGCCGCGACCCAGGAAAAAATGGGCGGGCTGACGTCCGGGCTCGAGCTTCCTCCCGGAATGAATCTTCCTTTCTAGTGTTTAGTGGCTCGTGGCTAGTGATTAGTGATCAACTACGTCGCTGCTTTTGCCAGCCACTAGCCACCAACCACTAGCCACTTGTGAAAACTCCTTCGAGTCTGGAAGAGCTGATCGAAGCACTGCGCTGTCTGCCCGGCGTCGGTCCAAAGTCAGCGCAGCGCATGGCCTTCCATCTTCTGCAGCGCGACCATCCGGGCGCGCGACGGCTCGGCAAGGCGCTCGAGCAGGCGCTCGCCAGGGTGCGTCATTGCGAAAAGTGCAACAACTTCACCGAGCAGGCCATCTGTGAACTGTGCAGTTCGCCGCGGCGCGACCAGACGCTCCTGTGCGTGGTGGAAACGCCTGCCGACCTGCTGATGATGGAACAGGCGCAAGCTTACAATGGCTTGTATTTCGTCCT
>JAXIOX010000103.1:0-7646 GCA_045403275.1 Burkholderiales bacterium
GCGCGCACTCGGGTCCGGACGCTTCGCGCTACGGGAAATGGAATTTCAGTTGTTTCTAAGCAGTGCGCTGCGCCGATTTCGCGCGCGCGTCGGCGACCCTGATGCGACCGTCGCCTCCTACGCGGACGGTAGTGTCCACATCAAACTCGGCTCGCCTTTCGATGCATCACTGGCCTGTGAATACCGCTGGCCGCTGTACCAGGAAGACGATCTCGGCGCGGTGGGGCGAAGCATCTTCGGATTGCTTGCCGAATGCAGGCTCGAAACCGTCCAGGTCGCCGAAACCGTCCAGCCGGTTTCAGCTTCGCACTAAATCCAGCCCTTCACCGCAGAGGCGCGAAGGCGCAGAGGAAACGCAGAGAAAAACTAAGGAAATATAGTGAGAGATACAAACAAGCGGGCTGCTCATATGTGCTGCAACTATGGCAACCGACGGCAAAATTCGGTCCCGAGAAATCATTCTCTTATTTGCTTTCCTTTGCGTTTCCTCTGCGCCTTCGCGCCTCTGCGGTTAGTCCTTGTTAGGTTCATCGAGGAACAACTGCACTTCGCGGAAAAGTTGCATGCGGTTCCTTTCCATGATGACCGTATGCGTACCCTCGCCGATCTCCACCATGCGCTTCACAGGCGCGTTCTCGAGAAGGCCGAACAGCGCAGTCGACATGTACGTTGGCGTGTCCTGGTCCCACTCGGCGTGCACGATCAGTGTCGGCATGCGAATGTTCGCGGGGTCGTAATAGGGCTTGCCCGCGACCCAGTACTGGCGCAGGTCCTGGATCACGCCGTTGGGGGCGCGCAGTTGCCCTGATTCCTTCGACTTCGGATCGGTAGCCCAGGTGGCATCGGCCCAGGTGTCGAACCAGCCTGACGGGATCAGGTCCGCCGCTTTGTCTTCCGGTATCCCGGCGAGCCAGCGCTTCTTCGCATTTTCCTTCAGCACGGTGCGGTAGGCGCCGAGCGGGCCGTCTCCTCCAAGCTGGCTCGGCGCGTTGCGCAGCCACAGCGGCGCGTACAGCACCAGCTTGTTGACTTTTTCGTTGTTGGCCGCGGCGTACGCACCCATAATCGACGTGCCCCACGACCAGCCAAGCAGATTGATTTTCGCGACCCCGCGGCGCTTGCGGATGAACTCGGCCGCGGTCGCCACGTCCCTCACCGCCACGTCGGTGGTGACGAGCGGCGGATTTTCCTGCGGCGGCCGGTCCATCTCCGGCGGGCGCGTCGAAAGTCCATAGCCGCGCAGATCCACCAGGTACACGTCCCAGCCGTGCGCGCCGATGTAATCCATCCAGGACATGCCGTCGAGCTGCAGATCAAACGCGGTTTCCGAGGGATAGGTGGCCCCGTGCACGTACAGCAGGATCCGATCCGGGGACACGGTGAATTCCTTCGGCCGTTTGTTGCGAACATAGAGCTGGATTCCCGGCGTGTCGGAAGGGATGGTGATGTGCTCGGTGACGAGAGCCGGCATTTTCGCCCTGATGCTTTCGTCGCTTGCGATCGTGGGTGCGGCCCACAGGCATGCCAGCGCTGCAGTCAGCAGGATTTTGCAGGTAAAGGGCATCAACTTGGTCTCCTTGAACGCGCTCTGTCGGCGCCGGCTGCCACTGTAGCGAAAGCGCCTGCGCTCGTCACCCCGCCCTACTGCGAAACCCATGTCCTTCACCGCAAAGACGCAAAGGCGCAAAGGAAACGCAGAGAAAATCAAAAAAAGCATGAATGGAAGAAAAAACGTAACGGGTGGACTTTTCGTTAATGAATGGGCCGTACCCGTCATGTCCCTTCCTTCGTCGATGCCTTTTTGCCCAGTCAAGTTCTTCTTTGCGTTTCCTTTGCGCCTTTGCGTCTTTGCGGTGAAGATTCAAGGTTCTGCTGTTGGCAGAGTTCGCGTATCGTCGGGGCATGAGCGAAACCACACCACCGTATGCCGGATTGACGCCCGACGTGATGCTGAACGCCGTCGATTCCGTGGGCTTTCACTGCGACGGCAGGCTGCTGGCGCTGAACAGCTATGAGAACCGTGTCTATCAGGTCGGCATCGAAGACGACAAACCCCTGGTCGCGAAGTTCTACCGTCCGGCGCGCTGGAGCGATGCGCAGATTCTCGAGGAGCATGCGTTTACCGCGGAACTGGCGCAACGGGAGATTCCCGCAGTACCGCCTATTGCAGTGGACACGCGCACCTTGCACGCTTTCCTGGGATTTCGTTTCGCGCTGTATCCGCGCCGCGGCGGTCGCGCCCCGGAACTGGACGATCCCGACACGCTCGAGTGGCTAGGCCGCTTCATCGGCCGCATCCACGCGGTGGGGGCGGTCTCGCCGTTCGCGCATCGTCCGGCATTGGACATCGCCACTTTCGGCGAAGAGCCTCGCAATTACCTGCTCGATAGCGATTTCGTTCCCGCCGACCTGCGTGTGGCGTACGCAAGTGTCATCGACCAGACGCTCGCCGGTGTGCGCAGCTGCTTCGAGCGCGCCGGCGCGGTGCGATCGATCCGACTGCACGGCGATTGCCATCCAGGCAATATCCTGTGGACCGACGACGGGCCGCATTTCGTGGATTTCGACGATGCGCGCATGGGACCGGCCCTGCAGGACCTGTGGATGCTGCTCTCGGGAGACCGCGCGGCGATGACGCGCCAGTTTTCCGATGTCCTTGCAGGCTACGAGGACTTCTGCGATTTCGACCGCCGTGAGCTGCATCTGCTCGAGGCGCTGCGCACGCTGAGGCTGATCCATTACTCGGCGTGGCTGGCGCGGCGTTGGAACGACCCGGCCTTCCCGGCAGCCTTCCCATGGTTCCATACCACGAAATACTGGCAGGACCAAATATTGCAGCTCCGGGAACAGGTGGCGGCGATGCAGGATGCGCCGCTCGGGCCGATTTAGGGAAGCTCTGACCAAGTTCCACATGCGCGACCGAGGCGATTCGGGTCGAGGGCAAGACGGCGAGGACGCCGTGTAGCCGGACTACATAAGGAGGAGCCGACGCAGGCATCGGCCCGAATCGCCCGGTCCCTCGAAAGAGTCGAAATGTCATTGGGTTGTGCCAGGTGCGGCGCCTGCGTTGTTACGCTCCTTGCTGGGGCTTCAGCCGCATCTGCGGAGCGACGCCTAGCAGCCCATCCGCACCTGGCGCAACGCGCGTCGCGGAACCTGATCAGAGCTTCCTTAACCCTGTTTCCTGGCGCGATACCATTCCAGCGTCTGCCGGATCGCCTCAAGTGGAGGCGTTGGCGACGTGCCGAATGTTTTCTCGAAGCGGCTCGAGTCCATGACGAAATCCCTCTCGAACTGGTAAAGCATTTCCCTCAGCTCCCTCGCGTTCGCGTCGAACAGTCCGGCGAGGGCGACTGCAAGTCGTGGCGCTCTGCTCAATTTGACCGGCTTGCCTAGCGTGCGATAAATGGCTTCGACAAACTGGCGAGTCGTCATCGCCGCCGGGCTCGGCACGTGCCAGGCTTTGCCGAGCGCCTGTTCGTGTTCGCCCAGCGTGACCAGGGCTTTGCCAAAATCGTCGATGAAAGTGAAGGAATGCAGCCGCTCCGGGTCGCCGACCACCTGGGCTGATTTTCCGGCCAATGCGCGGCCGAAGACGCGGCTGCCCATCATCGCCGCGTCGGTGGCGAAGGGTCCAAAAAAATCCGACCCGCGTCCGATCGCCACCCTTACCCTGCCTGCCTGGTGCGCATCGAGCAACGAGCGGGCGATCGCTGCACGGATGCGCCCTTTTTTCGTCGTCGCAGCATAAGGCCGCTCCTCGGTCATTGCGCCGTCGACTGCGCCGTACATGTAGAGATTGTCGCCGTACACCAGTTTCGCGCCCGCAGCAGCGGCACCCTCGACGATCCCGGCGGCGATCGCCGGAAATTCCGTCCAGCGCGGGTAAGGCAGGCCCACGCAGTGATAGACCACTGCCGCACCTTCGCACACTTCCCGGGCCTGCGCCGGGTCGACGGCGTTGGCGCCGCCGACTTCGGTCTGCGGGTCCTTCGCGAACTTGACCCGGCTGGAGCGGTTGATCATGCGCACGCTTCGGCCGCGCCGGCGCAGATCCCGCATTACCGCCAGACCCAGTGGCCCGGTGCCGAAGACGACGTGCAAGTCGCTCACAACATGCGGACAGCTATCAGCTTCGCGGCTTCCTGCGCCGGACCGAGCGGGTTGCGCAGAGGTCTGCCGAACTGCGGCGAGCTGATCTCGAAGACATCACCGATCCTGGTCTCGATTTTCTTGGTAAAGCTGCCGGTGGCGGCGCCGAAGAAATGCACGTGCACGTCGCCGGGCTGACGAAAGTCGCGATATTTGAAATGATGATGTTCGAGATTGGAGATCGAATGGCACATGTTGTCTTCGCCCGAGAGCCAGTCCTCCGCCCAGACTTCCCGGCCGTCGCGCATCAGCCGCGCACGGCCGGACACGGACTTCGGCAACGCGCCGACCAGCAACTCCGGCCCGTAGCTGCACCGGCGCAATTTCGAGTGCGCGAGATAGAGATAGTTCTGGCGCTCCATCACGTGATCCGCGTATTCGTTGCCGAGCGCAAAACCAACCCTCATCACCGCGCCCTTGTCCCCGACGATGTACAGGCCGACGACTTCCACTTCCTCGCCGCCGTCGAGCGCATACGACGGCAGTTCCAGCGGTTCCTCCGGCGCGACCGCGCAGCGGCCGTCGCCCTTGAAGAACCATTCCGGGGCAACGCCGATCTGTCCGGGCAACGGCTTGCCGCCGTCCACGCCCCACTTGAACATCTTCATCGAGTCGGTCATCTCGGCTTCCGCCTGCCTGAGCTTGACGTGCATAGAGTCGCGCGCGGCCGCGCTGCCAAGGTGCGACAGCCCAGTGCCGGAAATCAGGCAGTGGTAGGGATCGGGGTGGTCCAGCGGCGGTAGCAACCGGTGATCGTTGACCACTTCGTCGTAGCTTGCCGTTTCCGTTCCGATCTTGTCCGTCGCTGCGGCTTCGAGTGTGGTGTTGCTGCGCGCTGCCGCAAGCGCCAGGTCGTAAGTGCGTGTCACGCCGGCGAGCACGCGCAGCGTCCTGCCGTCCTCCCACACCACGGCGACCTTGCGGGAGCCGGAACGGTCTTTGAATTGAACGAGTCTCAAGATGCCCCCTTTTTGTGATCGCTGTGCCTGCGATGCGAATGTTACGACGAATCTGCAGCTGTCGCGGGTGAGCGTCGTTGAGCGGCTGCGCCTGCCGACCTATACTGCTCCCTGCATACGGGAGCAGACATGAAGGTCAACAGCAACGGCATCGTGAACAACTACACCGTCGAAGGCAAAGGACCGTGGGTCGTTCTCAGCCACTCGCTCGCGTGCAACCATTCGATGTGGGACGAACAGGCGGACGCGTTCAAGCGACACTATCGCGTCTTGCGTTACGACACCCGCGGACACGGCGGCAGCGACGCACCGGACGGCGCCTACAGCCTGGACATGCTGGCCGAAGACTTGCTGGGCATCCTGGACGGCCTCGGCATAGAGGAAACGCATTTCGTCGGGCTTTCGATGGGCGGCATGATCGGCATGACTTTCGCGCTCGAGCATCCCGGACGTTTTCGCAGCCTGGTGCTGTGCGATACCTCGAGCAGGATTCCACGCGAAGCCGCCCCGGTTTGGGAGGGGCGCATCAAGACCGCCGCAGAGCAGGGGATGGAGCCGCTGATTGAACCGACGCTGCAGCGCTGGTTCACGGAAGCTTTCTACAGGAGCAACAAGGCGATGATGAAGCGGGTAGGACAGATGATTCGCACGACCAGGCCGGCGGGTTACATCGGCTGCTGCCATGCCATACCGAAGATCAACCTGACCGATCGGCTCGGCGCAATCTCCTGCCCGGTACAGATCATCGTCGGCGAACAGGACGTCGGGACGCCGGTGGCGATGTCGCGCGCCATCCACGATGCGATCCCCGGATCGGAGCTGGTGATCATCCCTTCGGCCTCACATCTGTCAAACCTGGAACAGCCCGAGTTATTCAACAAGGCACTGCTTGGATTTCTCTCGAAGCAGGGTTAGCGTCTGAACAACGATTGCCGTGTGCACAGCTGGGAGCCGAGCAACATCCAGAATCTGCCTCGGCAATCGCTCCTCACCCCTCACGCCTCACGCCTTACGCCTCACGGTATGTGGACGATCTCGACGTTGTGTGGCCTGGATTTGAAATAGCGGGTCAGGATCCTGTAAGTGTCGAGATCGAACGAGGGCTCGGCCCGAGTCTGCAGCACGTCGAACAAATCCATCTGGGAGTTGAGCGTTCCCAGGTAACACCAGCGGTCGAGGACGTGAATTTCGGTGCGCCTGCTCTCCGGGTCGTGCTCGCGGATGCCGATCCGTCCCGGAAATGGCCAGGCCTGCATGCGCAACGAGTGCAGCGCCTGGGTTACCCGCATCGAGTGGGAAATTTCGCTCTCCCTGCCGACGCAGGCTCCGCGGCAACGCTTGAGCTGGTAGGCAAAACAGGGGCCCTTGCCCTTCTCCAGCCCCATGCCGATGTGACATAGCCCGTGTTCATCGGCGATTTCCCGCAACGCGTTCAGCGCCACCCGGCGCGAGCGGAACATGCCGTAGAGGTTGTCCAGTCCGGAGAAATCGAAGTCCGCGGCGCTCAGCAACTGTGGCGTCTTCGGTCCGTTCACCGGCTCCCAGTGGAATGCGCACAGGTCGTTGTTGCGCCGCAGCCGCCGGTTGTGGATGGGCGCGAACCGTTTGACAAGCTGTGCTTCCTTGATCAACGCACCAAGTTCCCCCGCGGTTTCTATCCACTCGATGCGGGTGATTTCCTGCGAAATGCGCATGTCCTTTGCGACGCGATGATCGCTGTTGAAGTGCGACATCACCCGCGAACGCAGGCCGATGCTCTTGCCCACGTACAGCGGAATGTCGTTGTCGCCGTAAAACACGTACACGCCCGGCCCCTCGGGAATGTCGTCGAGCACGTTGGCCGCCAGACCCGGAGGCAGCGCCGGTTTCTTCAGCAAAGCCTCCACGGCTGCGCGGATCACCTCGGGCCCGAGGTCGAGATGGACCTGGCGGGTGAATTCCCACAGCACGCGCGCATCGGCGAGCGCGCGGTGGCGCCCTTCGCAGCTCAGACCATGCCGTTCGATCAGACTATCGAGGTTGTGGCGGCGGTGCTGCGGATAAAGCCGGCGCGACAGCTTGACGGTGCACAACACCTTCGGCTGATAACGCAAGCCGATACGTCGGAACTCATTCTTGAGGATACCGTAGTCGAAGCGGGCGTTGTGGGCCACCAGCACCTTTCCTTCGAGCCGGTCATAGAGGGATTTGGCGAGATCGGCGAAAGTCGGGGCGTTCGCCACCATGGCGTCGGTGATACCGGTGAGCGTCTGTATCGATAGTGGAATGCGCATTTCCGGGTTGACCAGCGAACTCCACTCGCCAACATGGTGCCCGCAATCTACCTCCACCAGACCGATTTCGGTGATGCGGTCGTAGTGCGTCGTCGCTCCAGTGGTTTCCAGATCCAGGAATACCAGCGGACGATCAAGCACGTCCACCCTCTCGAGCGAGGAACAAGCCATTGAAAATATTGGGATTCACATAATTCACTCGGTGAAAGAACTCGCCAGTTGGACGCTCAGTCAATGTCAGCGCCCGGGGGTGCCAATGTTT
>JAXIOX010000031.1:0-2838 GCA_045403275.1 Burkholderiales bacterium
GGTCGAGCAGCCACATCGACGATTTCATGGCATAGGCGTAGGAGCGCTCCTGGATCACGCTGGCGCCTTCGCCGTAGTCTTCACCGACGACGATCAGCGCGCCGCCGACGACGCCCGGCGAGGAAAGATTCGACAGCGCATCGGCAGCAACGTTGGTACCGACGATGGACTTCCAGGTCACCGCGCCGCGCAAAGGATAGTGAATCGACGCGCCGAGCATGGCGGCGGCGGAGGCTTCATTGGAACAGGCTTCGACGTGTACGCCAAGCTCGCCCAGATAATCCTCGGCCTGGACCATGACATCGATCAGATGGGAGACCGGCGCACCCTGATAGCCGCCGACGTAAGCCACGCCGGATTGCAGCAAAGCCTTGGTGATCGCGAGAATGCCTTCGCCGTGGAAGACCTGTCCGTTTCCCAGCCGCAGCAGCTCGATCTCGCTCTTGAAGGACTTCTCCATAACGCCTTTCGGACCCGTGTCTTGCGATGCTATCAGCCCACGCTATAGCACGCTCCAGTATTTCTCGATGCGCCTGAAGGAAACGGGATAAGGCGTTTTCAGCTGCTGCGCCCACAGCGACACCCGCAATTCCTCCAGCATCCAGCGCATTTCCTCCACCTTCGGGTTGCGCAATCCGCGGGAACGGTCGGCGGCAAGTCGGGCCTGATAAGCCTGCCAATAGCGCGCGATCTGCTGCTGCCAGTTGCCGTCGCGCTCCGGGTTGGAGGCAATCTTGTCCAGGCGCACCGCGATCGCCCGCAGATAGCGCGGGTAATGCTTGAGCCTTTCGAACGGCACCGAGGCGACGAATCCGGGCGCGAGCAGTTCGCGCAACTGGCTGCGGATGTCTGCGACCGCGCGCGGCCATGCCGCGTGCTGCGACTGGTCGAGCTTGGACCGCAGCGCCTGGTGCTCGGCCAGGATCTCGGCGGCAATGCGGCAAATCTCCTGCGCCACGTCCATCAGCCGTGTCTTGCCTTTCGCCACCCGCACCTCGAACGCCTTGCGGTCGCGCACCGGTTCGTCCTCGACAAAGAATGCGCGATCGCAAATGGCGGTAATCAGCTCTTCGCGCAACCGCTCGGTCACTTCGCCCTTGTCATGCCGGCCACCCCTGTCCTGCTTGCCGCCTTCGCGCTCGCCCAGCAGCGCGTAGCGCAATTGCAATTCGGAGAATCCAGGAAGGTTGCGCGCCAGGAACTTCATCTGCTCCGGCAACGCCAGCTGAAACAGCCGGCGCAGCCCCTTGCGGGTCGCTGCGTCGGCTTCGGCTTCGGTATCCAGAAGCGTCAGCGCTACCGACCTGCCCTCGTCGGTTATCGCCGGATAACCGACCAGCTTGCGCCCGCCGCGTTCCACCTCGACCTGCTCGGGCAATTCGTCGAAGTCCCACGAGGTCAGCCCCTTGCGCTCGAATCCGGCGCTCGCCGCCGCGCTGAAGGTCCGTCGCGCCTTGACGCCGAGCTGGCCGCGCAGTTGCGGCAGTTCACGTCCGGATGCGATTTCCTTGCCGTTTTCGTCCACTATGCTGAAATTCATCAGCAGGTGCGGCGGCAGGTCGGCCACATCCCACGCCTCGACCGGCACTTCCACTCCGGTCTTTTTGAACAGCGCCTGCGACAGCGCCTCGGCGAGCGGCCCGCTGTCGGGCTCGAGGATTTCCATGCAATCGGTGACGACCTGGGGCACCGGCACGAAATGCTTGCGCATGCCCTTGGGCAGACCCTTGATCAGGTACGTAATCTTGTCGCGCAGCAGCCCCGGCACCAGCCATTCGCAGCGGCGTTCGTCGAGCTGGTTGAGTAGGTGCAGCGGCACGGTCATGGTCACGCCGTCGAGCGCGTGCCCGGGCTCGAATCGGTAGCCAAGATCGAAGGTCTGCATTCCCACCGCCAGCGCATCCGGGAAAAAAACCTCAGTCACCTGCTCCGCGGAATGGCGCATTAGATAGTCGCGGGTCAGGAACAACAGCTTCGGATCGTCGCGCTCGGCTTCCCTGCGCCATTTCTCGAAATCCACCGCGCTGTATATACCCTGCGGAATGCGTTCGGCGTAAAACGCGAATATGGCCTCGTCGTCCACCAGGACGTCGTGTCGGCGCGACTTGTGCTCGAGTTCCTGCACCTCTTCGATCAGCCGGCGGTTGTGGTCCAGGAACGGCGCGTTCCCCGCATAATGGCCGGCGACCAGCGCGCCGCGGATGAATAGTTCCCACGCTTCCTTGGGGTCAATGGGGCCGTATTGCACCCGCCGTTTGGGCACCACCACCAGGCCGTATACCGTGACCTGCTCGTAGGCGACCACGCTGCCCGAGTCCTTCGACCAGTGCGGCTCGCGATAGCTGCGCTTGGCCAGGTGCTGGCCCAGTTTCTCGATCCACTCCGGCTCGATCGCCGCGACGCAACGGGCGAACAGGCGCGTGGTCTCGGTGAGTTCCGCCGCCATCACCCATTTCGGCCCCTTCTTCTTGAGCGCCGAGGCCGGGCTCAGCACAAACTTGATCTGGCGTGCCCCGAGGTAGATTCCCGCTTCCTCCGACTTGAAGCCGACGTTGCCCAGCAGTCCGGCAAGCAGTGCGCGATGGATCTCCTCGTAGCGCGCCGCCTTCTCGTTCAGCCGCCAGCCCATCTCCGCCACCAGCGCGTGCAACTGGCCGTGCAACTCGCGCCATTCGCGCAGCCGCAGATAAGACAGGAAGCGCTCGTGGCACTCGCGCACCAGCAGGCGGTTCGACTTTTTGTGCTTGAGCGCTTCCTCGAACCATTTCCAGATGCCCAGATAGGTCAGAAAATCGGAACGCTCGTCGAGAAACTCCGCGTGCGCCTGCGTCACCGCTT
>JAXIOX010000132.1:0-3058 GCA_045403275.1 Burkholderiales bacterium
GCGGTGAGAGTTCTGCGGTGAGAGTTTTCTTTGAGATTTCCGATCCCGGTGTTCTGCGTGCCCTACGGCTACCTGGGCATGCTCGGGGTGCACGAACCGGATTGCGATGCTATAGTAACGGCGCTTCTCGACTCCAAGAAACTGATCGAATTTCCGCGGTGATGAACTTTTTGAAACTCGAAAACCTGAGGCTGGAAATCCGGGCCGGCTGGCGCTGGTGGCGCCCGTCCGTGTTCTGACGCTGCATCTGAGCGTCGCCGGTTTCCGATTCATCGTTTTTCGCAGTTTCAGGAGTTCGTCATGACTGAGCAGGAATTCAAGCAGCTTGCCGCGCAGGGTTTCAACCGCATCCCGGTTGTGCTCGAAACCTTTGCCGACCTCGACACCCCGCTTTCGGTTTATCTAAAGCTCGCCAACAAGCCCTACTCCTATTTGCTGGAATCGGTGCAGGGCGGCGAGCGTTTTGGCCGCTACTCCTTCATCGGCCTGCCCGCGGAAACCCGCTTCGAAGTGCGCGGCCATACCTGTGCCGAGTACCGGCGCGGCACGTTGGTGAGCCAGACCGAGCACGACAACCCGCTCGATTTCGTCTCGGCTTGCCATGCACGCATCAAGGCGGCCTCCCGGCCGGAGTTGCCGCGCTTTCTTGGCGGCCTGGTCGGCTGTTTTGGCTACGACACGGTTCGCTACGTGGAAAAGAAGCTCGCTGCCACGCACAAGGCCGACGCCCTTCATACGCCGGACATCCTGCTGCTGCTCTCCGAGCAACTGGTGGTGCTGGACAATCTTTCCGGCAAGCTGTATCTGGTGGTCTACGCCGATCCGCGCCAAGCGGGCGCGTATTCCCGTGCCCAGCAGCGCCTGCAGGAACTGCTGTGGATGCTGCGCCAGCCGGTGGTCGTGCCGCCGGAGGCCCCCACGGCGCCCGCGCGACCGCAGTCGGAGTTCAGCGAAGACGCTTTCATCGAGGCGGTGGAGCGCGCCAAGCGCTACATTTTCGACGGCGACATCATGCAGGTGGTGCTGTCGCAGCGCATCAGCCTGCCTTACCAGGCCTCGCCCTTGTCGCTGTACCGTGCGCTGCGTGCGCTCAACCCCTCGCCTTATATGTTCTATTTCGACATGGGCGGCTTTCACGTCGTCGGCGCCTCGCCCGAGATCCTGGTGCGGCTGGAAAGCGGCGTGGTGACGCTGCGGCCGATTGCCGGCACCCGGCCGCGCGGCGCCAGCCGGGAGCAGGATGCCGCACTGGAGCGCGAACTGCTTGCCGATCCCAAGGAGCGTGCCGAGCACGTAATGCTGATGGACCTGGGGCGCAACGACGTCGGCCGGGTGGCGCAGGTCGGCAGCGTGCGCGTGACCGAGAACATGACCATCGAGCGCTATTCGCACGTGATGCACATCGTCTCCAACGTCGACGGCAAGCTCAGACCCGACCTGGATGCGATGGCGGTGCTGAAGGCAACATTCCCTGCCGGTACCGTGAGCGGGGCGCCGAAAGTGCGGGCGATGGAGATCATCGACGAACTGGAACCCGCCAAGCGCGGCATCTACGCCGGTGCCGTGGGTTACCTCGGATTCAACGGCGACATGGATCTTGCGATTGCGATCCGTACCGCGGTGGTGAAGGATGGCACGCTGTATGTGCAGGCCGGAGCCGGCATCGTCGCCGACTCGGTGCCGAAGAACGAATGGGTCGAGACCCAGAACAAGGCGCGCGCGCTGCTGCGCGCCGCGGAAATGGCCCAGGCCGGTTTGAATGCACGACTGGATTAAACAAGCTCTCACCGCGGAGGACGCAAAGGACGCAGAGGAAAAAAAACGAGGAAAAGCGAATTGGGGTTAAAAAGGGGTCTGTTTGTGAACCTGTGCCGCCAACTTTCACTGCGATGGATCATCGGCCAATGAAAGGTTTCAACCCGGGTATTCCTTTTTTCTCTTGCATTTCCTCTGCGTCCTCTGCGTCCTCCGCGTTGAGAGCTTAAACGATGAGAATTCCATGCTACTAATGATCGATAATTATGATTCCTTCACCTACAACCTGGTGCAGTACCTGGGTGAGCTGGGCGAGGAGGTCAGCGTTTTCCGCAATGACGAAATCACGCTGGAACAAGTCGAGGCTTTGCATCCCTCGAGAATCGTCATTTCCCCGGGGCCGTGCACGCCCAACGAGGCCGGCATTTCGGTGCCGCTGATCCTGCGCTTTGCCGGCAAGTTGCCGATCCTCGGTGTCTGCCTGGGCCACCAGAGCATCGGGCAGGCCTTTGGCGGAAAAATCGTTCATGCCGCACAACTGATGCACGGCAAGACTTCCGATATCCGCCACAAGGATGCCGGCCTTTTCCACGGACTGCCCAATCCGCTGACCGCCACGCGCTATCATTCGCTGGTCATCGAAAAGAAAAGCCTGCCCGCCTGTCTCGAAGTGACTGCGTGGACCGACGACGGCGAGATCATGGGCGTTCGGCACACGGACCTGCCTGTGGAAGGCGTGCAGTTTCACCCCGAGTCAATCCTGACCGAAAAAGGCCACGACCTGCTGGCAAATTTTTTGCGAACCTGAAAACAATGCTCACCGCCAAGGACGCCAAGGACGCCAGGGAGAATCCAATACTAAAAGCAGTTGAGTGTGAAAACCTTGCGCCGGTGTTTGTGTTGCAACAGACCCACACTTGCATGACTGTCGACTTCCAGTTTCTTGCTCTTCCCTGGCGTCCTTGGCGTCCTTGGCGGTGATAGATTTGGAATTGCTGGATTTAATTTAGGGAGCGGACATGACGCCGCAGGACGCACTGGTTCGAGTCATCGAACACCGCGAAATATTCCACGACGAGATGCTGGCGCTGATGCGCCAGATCATGAACGGAGAGATGTCGCCGACGCTGATCTCCGCGATCATCATCGGCCTGCGGGTGAAAAAAGAAACCATCGGCGAGATCGCTGCGGCGGCGCAGGTGATGCGCGAGTTCTCGACCAAGGTGCAGGTGGCCGACCATGCGCACCTCCTGGACACCTGCGGCACCGGCGGCGACAGCGCCCACACGTTCAACATCTCCAC
>JAXIOX010000027.1:0-3176 GCA_045403275.1 Burkholderiales bacterium
GCACGTTGCTGAAGCTGATCGCCGCAATCGAGATGCCGACTTCCGGCGGCGTGATCATCAACGGCCAGAACGTCTCGGCGATGAAGTCCGGCACTATTCCCTATTTGCGCCGGAATTTCGGACTGATTTTCCAGGACCACAAGCTGCTTTTCGATCGCAGCGTGTTTGAGAACGTGGCCCTGCCGTTGGCGATCACCGGTTTTCCGCGCGGCGAGATCGCGCGGCGAGCGCGCGCGGCGCTCGACAAGGTCGGCCTGCTCGGGCGGGAAAAAGCCAGGCCGATCACCCTCTCGGGCGGCGAGCAGCAAAGGCTTTGCATCGCCCGCGCCATCGTCAATCGCCCGGCCATTCTGCTTGCCGATGAGCCTACCGGAAATCTAGACGCCGCCTATGCCGAGGAGATCATCGGCATGTTCAAGTCGTTCAACCAGGTCGGCGTGACCGTGGTGATCGCCACCCACGACGAGGCGCTGATCGGGCGCCTCGGTCCACGCATCCTGCACCTCGACCACGGCAGGCTCGCCGCATGAACTGGCTGCTGGCCCACTTCGACACGCTGCGCGAGAGCCTGGTCAGGCTGGCGCGTCAGCCTTTCGCAACGGGGTTGAATGTGATTGTGATCGGCATCGCATTGTCGTTGCCGGTCGGTTTTTATCTCGGCATCGACAATCTGCAGGCGTTTACACGCCAGCTTTCCAGCGACCCGCAGGTCAGCGTCTTCATGGCCATGGATGCCGGCCAGGCCGATGTGTCGGCAGTGGAGCGGCGTCTGCGGACCCATCCCGAAGTCGGCCGCGTCGATTTTATCGCGCGCGAACAGGCGCTGGCCAAACTCAAGCGCAGCGCCGGATTGGCGGACGTGCTGGCCGACCTGGAGCGCAACCCGCTGCCCGATGCCTTCGTGGTCACGGCCAGGAACAATGACCCGGCCACGCTGGAGGCGCTGCGCGACCAGGCCACGCACTGGCCGAAGGTCGAACATGTGCAACTGGACGCCGAATGGGCGCGGCGGCTGGACGCCGCACTCGGAGTGGGACGCCTGTTGGTCACGCTGTTGGCAGCGCTGCTGGCGTTGGCCCTGGTGGCGGTGACATTCAACACCATCCGCCTGCAGATTCTCACCCGCCGCGATGAAATCGAGGTTTCCAAGCTGATCGGCGCGACCAATCCCTTCATCCGCCGGCCATTCCTTTATCTGGGTGCGCTCCAAGGACTGGCCGGCGGCTGTGCCGCCTGGACCATCGTGACCCTCGCGGTGCTCGTGCTCAACGTCCAGCTTGCGGAATTGGCCGCGCTCTATGGCACGGCGTTCAAGCTGGAACCCCTGGATGCCGCCGACTCGGCCATGCTGCTGGTTTTCTCAGCCGCCCTGGGGTGGCTTGGCGCTTGGCTATCAGTGAGTCGCCACTTATGGCAGATTGAGCCACGGTAAAGGGCTCTTGCCGCCATGCTGGGGAACTTCCCGAGGTTATTGGCACTCCTATCGCGGGAGTGCTAGTATCGGCGAAAGCAATCGCAGCAAAGAGGAATACCCAATGACTAATGCATTGACTGTCGCGGTTCCGTTCCCGTCGACGACGGGCAGCCTGGACACTTATGTTCAGGCGGTCAACCGCTACCCTCTCCTGACCCAGGAGCAGGAAAGCGCGCTGGCCCGGCGCCTGCGCGATGAAGGTGATGTGGATGCGGCGCGCCAATTGGTGCTGTCGCACCTGCGCGTGGTGGTATCGATTGCCCGCGGCTATCTGGGTTACGGATTGCCCCACGCAGACCTGATCCAGGAAGGCAACGTCGGCCTGATGAAGGCGGTAAGGCGCTTTGATCCCGACCGCGGTGTGCGGTTGGTGTCGTTCGCGGTGCACTGGATCCGCGCCGAGATGCACGAATTCATCCTGAAGAACTGGCGCATCGTCAAGGTGGCCACCACCAAGGCGCAGCGCAAGCTGTTCTTCAACCTGCGCAGCCTCAAGCAGGGCCACTCGACCATGAGCCCCGAGGCGGTGGCGAACATGGCCAGGCAACTCAATGTCCGGGCCGAGGATGTGGTCGAGATGGAGACCCGGATGGGCGGGCACGACGTGGCGCTCGAACCCTCGTCCAAAGACGAAGACGAGAGCTTCGCACCCATCGCCTACCTGGCCGACCCCGCCGATGAACCCGGCCTGGTGCTCGAACATGACCAGTCCGAACGCGCCCGCAGCCAGGGGCTGGAACACGCACTGGCCGCGCTCGACCCCCGCAGCCGCCGCATCATCGAGACACGCTGGCTGCGCGAGCAGGATGCGGCGACTTTGCACGAACTGGCCGACGAATTCGGCGTTTCCGCCGAGCGTATTCGCCAGATCGAGGGCCAGGCGATGAAGAAAATGCGCGCGCTGATGGCGCCGTCGGCCACCTAACCGGGTCGGCTACATTATCAAACGCCCCGCGAACGCGGGGCGTTTTGTTTTGGCCGCACTTTTTATGACTGTTTCAACAGCAAGGCGATGTCGTGGGCAAAAACCTCCGGCCCCTGCCCGTAACTCGCGTACAGGCGCAGCCGACCCTGCGTGTCAAAAATGTAAGTGCCTGCGGAATGGTCCATGGTGTAGCTGTCGGGGCGCGCGCCCGCAACTTTCTGATAGATGATCTTGAATTCTTTCGCCACCCGTGCCGTTTCCTCGGCAGTACCGCGCAGTGCCAGGAAACGCGGGTCGAATGCGGTCACATTCTGCGACAGGATTTGCGGCGAATCGCGCTCCGGGTCCACGGTCACCAGCAGCACCTGCACATTGTCCCCGTCGGTGCCGAGCTTTTTCACAGCGGCCGCGAGTTCAGCGAGCGTGGTGGGACAAACGTCCGGGCAGTGCGTGAAACCGAAGAACATCACCACCACCCGGCCGCGAAAATCGGCCAGCGCCCGCGGCTTGCCGGTGTGATCGGTAAGCGCGAAGTCACGGCCGAAATCGGCTCCGGTGATGTCGGTGGCGCGAAAATCGGGCTTGCCTTGCTGGCAGGCGCCCAGCGCGAGCAGCAGCACCAATAGGCACAGGCGCAACGCCGGTTTCATGGTGAGCTGCGGCTCATACGTGGAAATAGTGATCCACAAGCAGCGCGGCAAACAACAATGACAGGTACACGATGGAGTAGCGGAAGGTTCTCTTCGCCAGTTCGTCGCTGTAGGCCACATAGATCCG
>JAXIOX010000087.1:0-2553 GCA_045403275.1 Burkholderiales bacterium
CTCCAATCACGATGATCGACCAGAACCATGGCTGCGAGGCGTGCGGGTCTTCGTAGATTCGGCCGATTTCCCGACCTGCATCAATGACGGTGAAATCCCCCCGATCAGCATAGATCGGGGGCGCGAGGCCGGTGCGGCGAACGGAAAGACGCATCGGGTCGTGAACTCAGACGCAACAGTGACTGACCCGATGGTATAGCGCGCTGCTTGCGCGTTGCAATCCACCCCAAAGCTGGAGCGCCCCGGCGCCGGGAGATGGTGTAACCGGCGCCGGGGCTTGCCACAACGCGCGTTATCGGCCCGCGCGTCGTGACCAGGGGTCCAACTTAACACCCCCGGCCATCTTGTTGCCATGCGCAAGGGCCATGGTCGTGGTTGCCCACCTTTGGGGGCATACCACCAAGGTCAACTTGCCGCCCGGTTCACGCCCGGGCGGTTTTCTTATCTCTTGTCGTCGTCCGGTTGGGGCTGCTGTTGCTGCTGGGCGGCCGGCGGGCGAGCCGGGGCAAGCTGGTCTGCTAGGCGGAACCACCCTCTGGCAATTGCCTCCAAGGAGGCGCGTGTTTGTAGATATGAAACGGTGCGTGAAACCGCCAAGCATTCCCGTGCTCGGCGCCTGTACTCTTCCGCACGCTTACTGGTCACGGCCCGGTGCCCCCCTACCCTCGGCGAGCAGCATAACGCGCTCAGCGAAATTTTGTTCCAGCGCCCGCCAACCTTTCTGGCCACCTGGCCCGTCCACAGCAAGTCGTTGTGGGCGGGCTTTTTCATGTAAGAGGGGCAAAACTGGTGGCGGCGGTATGAATATACGATTCACAGGGGGTCGCGAGTCGGATTCATTCTGGGCATGTCGCCGCCCGAGGATCTCGACCAGCTGTCGCCAGCCGAGCTGAAGGGCTTGGTTGTCAAGCAGTGGGAGCAGATTGTCGAGCTGCAGCGCATGTTGGTGGCGCTGCGCGACGAGATTGCGCGGCTGAAGGGCGGGCCGGGGCGGCCGAACATCAAGCCAAGTGGAATGGAGCGGGGGACCGAGGCGAAGCCGCCGGGAAGCTCCGGCGACCGGAAACGCCCGCGAGGCAGCACGCGATCGAAGCTCACGGTCGACGAGGAGCGGACCGTCGAAGTGGCGACGCCGCCACTCGGGTCCCGCTTCAAAGGCTACACGAGCTTCGTGGTGCAGGATCTGGTGATCCATCCGCATGTCGTGGATTTCCGCTGCGAGCGCTGGCAGCTGCCGGATGGCAGCATGCTGACAGCGGCGCTGCCGACCGGTATCGATGGTCACTTCGGGCCGCAATTACGCCGTTTCGTGCTCGCCCAATACCATCAAGGGCAGACGACGGTGCCGCGATTGGTGACGCTGTTGCGCGGCCTCGGCATCTTCATCTGCAAACGCCAAGTGCTCCGCCTGCTGATCGAGGGTCAGGACGACTTTCTCACCGAGGCTCGCGACACGCTGCGCGCCGGGCTTTCGAGCGCCGGCTGGATCACGGTGGACGATACCGGCGCTCGCCACCAGGCCAGCAACGGCTTCTGTACGCAGATGGGAAATGCCGACTTCGCCTGGTTCGGCACCACCGGCTCCAAGAGCCGGCTCAACTTCCTCGAGCTGCTGCGCGCCGGCCACGCCGACTACGTCATCAATGCCGCGGCGCTGGATTACATGCGCCAACGCGCCCTTTCCGGGCCGGTGATCGCCCGTTTGGCCGAGCATCCGGTACAGTTCTTCGCCGATCGGGTCGCCTGGACCACCCACCTCGAGGCGCTCGGCATCTCGGCTCTCGAGGTCAATCCGGATCCCGTGACGATCGCGACCGAGGGGGCGCTGTGGGGCAGCATCAAGGCGCACGGCTTCCTGCCCGACACCGTGATCGTCAGCGACGACGCCGGTCAGTTCAACATCGGCCAACACGGCCTGTGCTGGGTCCATGCCGAGCGCCTGGTTCACAAGCTCGACGCCTTCACCGACCAGAACCGCGCTGCCCAGGCCACCGTGCGTGAGCTGATCTGGCGGCTCTACGCTGATCTCAAGGCCTACCGCAGCCACCCCAGCAAGCGGCGAAAGGCCGTGCTGCAGGCGAGGTTCGATCGCATCTTCACGCGCAAGACCGGCTTCGTCACCCTCGATCGTCTGCTCGCGCGGCTCAACGCCAACAAGCCCGAGTTGTTGATGGTGCTCGACCGACCCGAGATTCCGCTGCACACCAACGGATCGGAGAACGACATCCGCTGCCACGTCACCAGGCGTAAGCTCAGCGGCGGCACGCGCAGTGATCTCGGTCGTGACTGCAGAGACGCCTTCCTCGGTCTGGCCAAGACCTGCGCCAAACTCGAAATCGCGTTCTGGGATTATCTCGGTGCCCGGTTGGCCGTCCCAGGCTGCAAGGTCATCCCACCCCTGCCTCAAATGATCCGCGCCAGAGCCCAATCGCCCTGACCGCCACGACTTTTGCCCTTCTTACGTGTAGTGCAGCTAACTAGTTGATTTCACTGGCGCTCCCTAGGGGACTCGAACCCCTGTTTTCGCCGTGAGAGGAAGAGTTTGGGTTGTCG
>JAXIOX010000074.1:0-2786 GCA_045403275.1 Burkholderiales bacterium
TCTGTGCCGGCTGTCGAGCGCGGAGGGCGTGGAAATGATGCGTCAGGCCAAAGCGCTGGGCATGAACGTGACTTGCGACGTATCGGCGAATCACGTGCACCTGAGCGAGATGGATATCGGTTACTTCGATTCCAATTACCACCTGGTGCCGCCGCTGCGAAGCCTGCGCGACCGCGATGCATTGCGCCGCGGCGTGGAGGACGGCACCATCGATGCAATCTGTTCCGACCATACCCCGGTGGATGAGGACGCCAAGCAACTGCCGTTCGGCGAATCGGAGGCCGGTGCCACCGGGCTGGAACTGCTGCTGGCGTTGACTCTTAAATGGTTGGAGGAGTCACGCATTGCGCTCCCGAAAGCGATTGCGAAAGTGACTACCGAGCCGGCGCGCATCCTCGGCATCGGTGCCGTTGCGATCGCGGCCGGGGCCAACGCCGATCTGTGCATCTTCGATCCGCATTTGCGATGGAAGGTCGAGCCGGCCAAGCTCAAGAGCCAGGGCAAGAACACGCCGTTTGCCGGCTATGAGCTGAATGGACGGGTGCGCTATACGCTGGTCGGCGGCCACATTGTCTACGAGGGTTGAAATCGGGCCTCTGCGTCTTCAAATGGTGACTGTTCGACGTTAGTCGTCAAGAATTTTCTGGGCACCGGGCACCATTCCCCATTCCCCATTCCCCATTCCTCATTCCGCATTGACCGATTCTATGAATCCTCTGCTTGATTTTTCGGGTTTGCCGCGTTTTGCCGAGTTCAGGCCGGACCACGTCAACCCGGCGCTGGACCTTTTGCTGGCGGAGAACCGTGAGCTGATCACCCGGCAGGAGGCCGACGGGCGGGAACCCTCGTGGGAAAATTTCGTTGCTCCCCTTGACGATGCCAACGAACGGCTGCGCCGGGCCTGGGGGCAGGTCGCGCACATGAACGCGGTGATGAACAGCCCGGCGTTGCGCGAGGCTTACAACACCAACCTGGGGCGCATCACCCAGTACTTTACCGAGTTGTCGCAGAGCGAGGCGCTGTTCCGGAAATACAAGGCGTTGCGTGCCTCGCCCGATTCTTCCGCGCTCACGCGGGCGCAGCAAAAAGTCATCGACAATGAACTGCGCGATTTCCGCCTGGGCGGCGCGGAACTTCCCGCTGAACGTAAGGCGCGTTTCAAGCAGGTGAGCGAGCGGCTCGCCCAGCTGTCGTCCAAATTCAACGACAACCTGCTCGATGCCACCAACGCGTTCGAGTTGATCATCCAGGATCGCGCGCAATTATCCGGCATGCCTGATGATGTGCTCGAAGCGGCGCACGAGGCTGCGGCGGAGGCCGGCAAGGCGGGCTGGAAGTTCACGCTGCAGATGCCGTCCTATCTCCCGATCATGCAGTACGCGGACAACCGCGATTTGCGCGAACCGCTGTATCACGCCTACGCCACCCGCGCCGCCGAATTCGGCAATCCAGCGTGGGACAACACCGCGCTCATCGACGAGATTCTGAATTTGCGGCGTGAACAGGCGCAACTGCTCGGCTTCAAAAGTTTTGCCGATTTGTCACTGCAGCCCAAGATGGCCGACTCCCCCGCGCAGGTGCTGCGCTTTCTCGACGGATTGGCGGCGCGCGCCAAACCCTACGCCGGGCGCGATCTGGCCGAGCTGAAGGAGTTTGCGGAGAAGCAACTGGGACTCGTCGATCTGCAGCCCTGGGACGTAGCTTATGCATCGGAGAAATTGCGGGTCGCGCGCTATGCGTTCTCGGATCAGGAAGTCAAACAGTACTTCCCGGAGCAGCAGGTGCTCGGCGGCATGTTTCGCGTGGTCGAGACGCTTTACGGATTGAGCATCGCGGTCGATGAGGCACCGCGCTGGCATGAGGATGTGCGCTTCTTCTCCATCCGCAATGCCGACGGCGCGCTGGTCGGGCAGTTCTATCTCGATCTTTACGCGCGGGCGTCCAAGCGCGGAGGAGCGTGGATGGACGACGCGATCACCCGGCGACGCAAAGCCGCCGGAATCCAGACGCCGGTTGCCTATCTGAACTGCAATTTCTCCGCGCCAGTCGGTGGCAGGCCGGCAATATTCACCCATGACGAAGTGATCACGCTGTTCCACGAATTCGGCCACGGTCTGCACCATCTGCTGACCCGGGTGGACGTGCTCGGCGTGTCGGGAATCAACGGGGTCGAGTGGGACGCGGTTGAGCTGCCCAGCCAGTTCATGGAGAACTTCTGTTGGGAATGGGACGTGCTCAAGAACATGACCCGGCACGTCGATAGCGGACAAAGTCTGCCGCGCGCGCTTTTCGACAAGATGGTGGCGGCGAAGAATTTTCAGAGCGGAATGCAGACCGTGCGCCAGCTTGAATTCGCGCTTTTCGACATGCATTTGCACCACGACTTCGACCCGGCCGGTTCGAAGACGCCGCTAGATCTGCTCAACGAGGTGCGCAGCCGGGTGGCCGTTATCATTCCGCCGGCCTACAATCGTTTTCCGCATGGCTTTTCGCATATCTTCGGTGGTGGGTACGCGGCCGGCTATTACAGCTACAAATGGGCGGAGGTGCTGTCTGCCGATGCCTATAGTCTGTTCGAGGAAAACGGTGTGCTAAGCCCCGTGGTCGGCGAGCGCTTCCGCGAGGAAATTCTCGCCGCGGGCGGCAGCCGTCCGGCGCTCGAGTCCTTCGTGGCGTTTCGGGGGCGCGAGCCGAAAATCGATGCGTTGCTGCGGCATAAGGGCATGGTCGTGGCATGATGCCGGCAATGTAAAGGAGAATGCCTCGATGAAACCCTCGATGCTTCT
>JAXIOX010000263.1:0-8485 GCA_045403275.1 Burkholderiales bacterium
CGACCATCCCGGCGCCCGGCAACGGTAACGACTCTGGCCTTACGTGGGCCGAGGGCACGCTCTGGGTCGGGCAGTACCGCGACCGGAAGATCCACCAGATCGACCCCCAGACGGGCGCGATCCTGCGCACCATCGAGTCGAACCGCTTCGTCACCGGGGTGACGTGGGTGGACGGCGAGCTCTGGCATGGCACATGGGAAGGCGAGCAGAGCGAGATCCGCCGCGTCGATCCCAAGAGCGGCAAGGTCCTGGCCCGGCTCACCATGCCCGAAGGCGTCTTCGTGTCGGGCCTCGAGTCCGATGGCGCCGACCTGTTTTACGCGGGCGGCGGTTCGAGCGGCAAAGTACGCGCCGTGCGCCGCCCCAAGCGCATGCGTTGACGTTACCGCACGCAGCGCCACACGAGCATGGCCCAACGGAATAGAGGGAGGCGTGATAAGCGGCCACTCCATTTCACATGTTTAACCGAACCCACGGCCGAGATCCGGTAACAATCCGCCGAAGCCGCCCAGAGGATTCGGCCGGAGTCCCATGCGCGCCAGCAGGCCGTACCATGCAATTCGAAAGAGGGGCGGACGCCGGACCGTCACCGGCTGCGGGCGTCGCGGCCCCGTTTCGGCCGCGAGCGCAATGGCGCCGATGGCTATTCCCGCCTGTTGCCAGCGCAACAATGTGTGTGCGAGATCCGCCTCCGGCTCAAGCGATTTCAGCTGCGCCAGCACGATCCTCCGAATTCCTCGTGAAAGAAGAAAGTTCGCCGACGGAAAATCGGTGGGAAGGCTGACAGACCTGTTATCAAAGGCGCCCGGCGCGGCAACGAACCCGGCTTGTCCTATCCGGCGATTGGAATCCAGTAGGAAGGCAGGCGCCGCATCAGCCGGCAGTCTCGAGGTCCGTAGTTGCGCCGCATTGGTCACGATCGCGTCGAGAATCGGCTGGACCTCGACAGCCGCTCGCACGATGGTGCGGGTTGGGGACAGAATGTCGGATGGGCCCGTCTCCGCCGCTGGATAGGCTGATGACTTCGGCGGCGGGCAGGAATTGTAGAGCGGCACGGGACGGTAGCGCTGTTGCGCAAGGGCATTCGCCATTTGTGCGCCGAGACCCCTCGGTAGATCCAGGACAAGCGCCGTCTCGCCATCGCTGCGAGGAAGACCCGTGAGCAGGCCTTCCTCGACGGGGGTCGCGCCGACGGGGCCGGCTG
The DNA here is from genome assembly GCA_045403275.1 of Burkholderiales bacterium. Lineage (GTDB taxonomy): Bacteria > Pseudomonadota > Gammaproteobacteria > Burkholderiales > JACQAP01 > JACQAP01. Next base: position 1,205 of record JAXIOX010000263.1, read on the forward strand.
CGTCCGGCAGGTGAGCGAACAGGACCGGCTTCACCCATTGCGACCACTCGGACTCCGCCGGCGCCCACGCATCGTAGATTTCCTCTCGCGTCATCCGCATTCCTCTTCAACCAGCACGGCGACATCGGCCGCAGTGTACGTCACCACGGGGCTGCGCGACAGCCGGCCGTAGATTCCGCACGCGCGTCCTGCGATCGTGTAGACGCCAATGCAGGGATACATGGCGCCAACAGGTGTGTCGATCGCGCGGCTTTCGAACCGGCGTTGCGCGACCCATGACTTTGGAAATAATGTGGCGCTGGCCGCCGCGTGGAACCATTTTTTCGGCGGCATCGTCAGCGGTGAAGAGACGGTATCGCCTGTATTGCAGAACGCGGTCTTCAATAACCATCCGGGGTCGCGCTGCCACGAGACCTCACGCGGATCGCGAGTCTCCGGAAGCAGCCGACGCCAGTACGGCATCTTCATTCCCAGATCGTCCCAAACCAACGGGAATCTCTTGCTCTCGCTGAGCATGGCGCGTCCGGGATTGACGACCGGAGTCCTGCCGCCGCCGAGCAGATACGGCGCAACTGCCGCATGGCGCCGCCGGGAAAGCCACTCGGCTTGATGGAACCGGACGACAAATGACAACTCGGATGGTCCGCATCCATCGCTTACGCACGCTCTTCCGCTATCGAACCGCAAATGCGACGGGTTGATCCGATGCGGCTCTACCCCGCGCGCATTCAGAAGGCGGCCGAGATAGGAGACAACCTGAAGGTCCTCCATGAATCCCGCCGCCGATATCAACCCGGCGCGGCGATGTTTTTCGCCGGAGCGGGCGACCGCCAGCGCGAGCGCGTCCGCGAACGCCGGTCCCGGCAGCCCGGCGGGCCCGTATCCCGAGTAGTGGCGCGCCATCATCGAGGTGAACTCTGACGCTTCGGAGAATCCGCCAGGCACGTCACTGTTGACTTCCGAAATGCGCCAGCCGGTCTGTGTCGGATGAAAGTCGAATCGCATAACGCGAGCCTGTTCAATTTCCGGCGACGCTGAACGCAATCCCAGAAGGATGGGCTGAACGAGCCGCCGCGGCACAGCCAATTTCGCGAACAAATCCGGCCGTTCGAGCAGCGCGTTCTCCGCCGCGCACGTTTCTCTTGCGAGCGCTTCCGCACAAGCGGCCAGGTGACGCCACTGCGAGCGCCGCAGCAGCAGAGGGAAAGCCTGAAGAACGGAAACATCTTCGACTTGCGGATCCCACTTGCAGCATTCGAGCGCCATACGTTTCCGGATGTTGGCAAACACTTCGCGAGCCAATGGGGCGCCGGACCCGATCGAAGTGCTTTCGCCGCTATCTTCGGGCGGCGGCGAAGGAAGCGCGAGCGGTCTTGTCATCGCGAATTCATGTACTCGTCGTAGGTGATGACGTGCTTTCCAATGTCCGGCGCGGGCAGCAGCACCACATACACGACCGCCAGGAGGATCATCGCGCCTGCGGTAATCAGGCCTGAGCGCCCGCTGGGCCGCGGTTGTTCCGGCGAAGGGCGCAACCGCAGCTGCATCGCGATCATGACTGCCGTCAGCACTGCGGCCGGCCATCCGAGACTGAGGAAATCCCTGAACGTCGCGTCCCAGCCGGTCCAGTCTCCCGCCACAGACCGCCCGAGCACGATCGCCGCGGCAACAGCCCAGCCCGCTATCCGGATGCCGCTGGCTGTATCGCGATCGATGGTTACCGCATCGCCGGCGTGCGCGATTGCGTCCACGATGAACCACAAAACGCCAAGGGCGAGTGATGCGGCGGCTGCAGGCAGTATGGTTGTCCAGATCGTGGGGCCGGCGCCAATGTTGCCGCCGGCGTAGATGAGCGACGTGGCGAGACCCGCCCCGGCTATGGAGATTGCGGCTGCTCGATTGCCGGCTTCGACCGCGTCGTAACGGAAGTGGATGCCGAGCGCCGTCACCGCCAGCATGGTCAACGAGAACCACGCCGCGGCGCCGGCCAGGAACAGGATGAGGTAGTCGATGTGTCCCGATACCTGAGCAGGATCGGCCCAGTTCCAGATGATCGCGGCCACGATCGTAAGACAGACTCCGGGCAGAAGAGCCAGCCCCGACCGCATGGGGTTCACGGGCGGCGCATGACTAAGAACGACGACGATCCAGCGGTATATTCCCCAGACACCGGCAACCCCGGCAATCATCATGAACAGCATTTCGTCACCGGAGAAATCAAACATCGTCGTTCGCTTTTTTGCTGTGCACTGTAAAGGCTGCCGCGCGGATCGCAAGAGGAAACTGCGGGGGATTACGAATTCACATCGCCTGGCATCGGCCGCAAAATGATCTCGTCGACAACCGCCTGATCGCTGAGTTCTGTGAGCGCAGTCACGAGCACTGCGACATCTTGCGGCTGCAACAACCGGTCTGGCGGGGCTTCGTCCTTGTCCCACATATCGGTCAAAACGCCGCCGGGAGCCAGAAACGTGACGCCAATGCGCTCTTTCCGCAGTTCATGACGCAGGTTGAGCGCGAGTCCTCGCAGCGCCCACTTTGCAATGCTATAAGCTGGGCCCGGAGGATATGCGGTGTATGCCGCCGTGGACCCGATGATCACGATTCGCGGGCGCTCGGCCTTCCGGAGAACCGGCAGGAGATGCTTTGTCAGAAACAGATTCGCGTCAAGATTCACGGCCATGTTTTGTCTGAAGATCTGTTCCCGAATCGCAGTCAGTTGTTCTTCGACGAAAATCCCCGCATTGAGAACCAAAAGGTCGACCGAGTCGAGCACTCGGGCGACTGCGGCGTGGACGTCGCGCGCAGCCGCTTCGCCATTGCCCAGATCGACGGCAAGCGTTCCAGCCAGATTTTTCATCTGCGCCGACGCGACGGCCAGAGACTCGGGATGCTGACTCACCAGGAACACTCCCCAGCCATGCGCGTCCAGTTCGGCCGCGACGGCCAGCCCAATCCCGCGCGATCCGCCCGTAATGACTGCGTGCCTCATCACCCTCCTGCGTCGGCGCCTATGTTGGCGAACAGCGTGTGACGGTGTTGATGAAGTAGGCCTTGGTGTCGCCGAGGTAGCTCGCCTGTGCGATCTGGCCGAGCAGGGCTGGGCTCGTTGAACCGTCTGCCCACATACCGGAACTGCAGTTGCCCCTGATTGGCGGCGAATTGCTGGGCAACGTAGCCGGGCTCGGCCGGGTTCGACGGATAAGAAATTCAACGGTATCACGTGCCGCGGGAGGGCTCAAGCGCGGTATCAGGTTGGCTGGCGGGGGCTGGGAAGCGGTCGGGAAACGTGGGGCGGGGCTGCCAACGGTGGTGAAAAGCGATGACTGGGGGTGAGCGCGTCACGGTTCTGGACTGGCGCGGCAACACCTGGCCTTCAGCCCTGTGGGAGGGCTGGGCGAGCACAGCGCAGAGGCAAAATCTGGTAGATACGGGCCAACAGCAGCGCCCAGTGATAGCGAGCCGGCGAGCGCTCGGCGTGCTGCGTGGGATGTGGGCAGCGTTTTCGACCTTGACGTCGAGGATTCCCTAGAGACTGGCCAGGTAATGGGCCAAGGCCTCGATTTGCTCGTCGCTCAGGTTCTTGGCGGCGGGCGCCATAAGGCCGTTGTCGTTGGTGCGCAAACCGTCGCGATAATCTTTGAGCTGCTTGAGGATGTAAGGATATTTCTGGCGCGACACGCGCGGGAAGTCATTCAGGCCCTTGAAGCCGGCCTGATGACAGGCCGTGCACTGCGCTTCCTGCGCGATTTTCTTGCCTTGCTCGACCTTGGCGGAATCCGCGTTGAATGTACTGCGGAGAAGGGCCTGGGCAGAAAAATACTCGGCAAGTTCCTGCATGTCCTGATCCGACAGCACCACGATCGATGGGGACATCATCGAGTTCTTGCGCCGTCCTTCCTTGAAGTCCTTCATCTGGCGATAGAGGTAATCCCTGGTCTGACCGGCAAGGCTGGGATACGCGCTGGAAGTCGAATTTCCATCAGTGCCGTGGCAGTGCGCACAGGAATCCGACTTCGCGGCTGTTGCCATGTTCATCGCTGTCAACGATGACAGGATCAGCGTCAGGGCAAGAATCAACAGCTTCAGCCGCATTTCATTTTCCCCTGGTTCGGATGAAATCGAGACAAGCCGTGGTAATGAAAGTTACGATCGGATCACGAGCCCGAACCCGTGCCGGCTCATCTCAACCGCTTGTCGCGGAATAAATTGGCGCCGCAATTATAGGGCATCCGCATAGGTTGGCTGTTGCGGCGGTGTAGACTTGCCGCCAGTTTTGAAAGCGATTTCGGGTGGCAGGCGATGCCAGAAGACGACAATCATGTAGTGGCCTTTTACAACCGCCATCCCATCTCCCGCGACCAGATTCTCGCCAGTCTCGCGGCGCATCGTGGTCGACTCGCGCGTCTCGCTCCAGAGGATCTTTTCCCCTACGACCAGGACCATTACGGCGGGCTGGAGGCGGTTGACGCGCTGGCGGATAGCGCCGCAATCGGACCGGGCAACCAGGTCGCCGATTTCTGCGCCGGGCTGGCCGGTCCGGCGCGCTATCTTGCCCATGAGTACGGAGCGACGGTGACCTGCATCGAGCTGAATCCAGGTCGCGCACCCGGTGCAGCGGACCTGACCCGGCGCGTCGGACTGGAGCGGCAGGTGCGGATCGTTCGCGCCGATGTGACGCGCACGCCGCTGGCGGACGACACCATGGATGCAGTCATCAGTCAGGAGGCGCTGCTGCACGTGCCGGATAAGCGCGCCGCGCTGGCCGAGGCTTATCGGGTCCTGAAGAAAGGCGGCCGGCTGGCGTTCACCGACTGGATCGCGCACCGCGGGCTCGACGCAAACGATTCCGAATCGATGTGGCGGGGCATCGCGGCGCAGACCATCCAGAGTTTCGACTCTTACGATCGCCTGCTCCGGGATGTCGGTTTTCGCATGATTTCCAGCAAGGACCTGACCGCCGAGTGGGGAAGGATTCTGCAGCAGCGCTTCGCGATGTACCGGAAACTGCGCGAGGAAACGATCGCATTCGGCACGCCCTCGGGTGACGAAGAGTTCTACCGGTCCTACGCGCGCCTGGTTGCACTTGTTCAGGCGTGCACTCTCGGTGGCGGCCGCTTCGCGGCGGAAAAGTAGCCGCGGCCGGAGTGCGGTCGATCAGCCCTTATAATCGCAACTTTCCAGAAGTCACCAAGGGAAGCTCTGACCAGGTTCCACATGCGCCTGTGCACCATCAACAGAAACGGATGCGAAGAAGCCGCGGTGGTGACGCGCGCCGGCATCGTTCCGGTTGCGGCGATCAACGCTCACCTGGGCAAGGCCTGGCCGGAAGAACTCTACGACCTGATTCGCCGGGGAATCAATCCGAACCTGCTCGCCGACGCGGAGCAGACACCGCTGAAACTTGATCCGAAGACGGTGCGATACGGGCCGCTGTACCGGCACCCGCGCAAGATTCTCGGCATCGGGTTGAATTACCGCGATCACGCTGCCGATCTGAATGCGCCCTACCCGACCGAGCCGGCGTCGTTCATGAAGTGCGATAACACCATCATCGGCCCGGGGGACGCGATCGAACTGCCGCCGCAGTCGGAGCGGGTCACTGCGGAAGCCGAGATCGGGGTGATCATCGGCAGACAGTGCCGCTTCGTGTCCGAGGAACAGGCGCCGGAGTACGTAGCCGGTTACTGCCTGATCATCGACATGACCGCCGAAGATATCCTGCAGAAAAACCCGCGCTTCCTCACCCGCTCGAAGAATTTCGACACCTTTTTCTCGTTCGGTCCCGAGTTGATCACCACAGACGAGGTGCCGGATGTGCTGAAGGTGAAGGTTGGAACGTACAACAACGGCAGGCTTCATCGCGAAAACGTGGTGGCCAACATGGCGTTTCCGCCGTTCTACCTGGTGTCCTTCCACTCGCATGTTGCGACCCTGTACCCCGGCGATATCATCAGCACTGGTACCCCTGGCGCGGTGGTGATCGGGGACGGCGACGTGGCCGAGTGCCGCATCGAAGGGCTGGGGAGGCTCTCCAACCCGGTCAGGCGCAGGCCTGCTTGATACGAGCACCGACACATCAGGTGACGTCGGGGAAGCCGTTGTTCCGGCCGACTGTCAACGCACCGGGTAGTTCCGGAAATTACGTGAATCAACAGGAGGGAAACTCGACAATCGGCAAACTGGCCGGCAGCGCGCTTGCGCCCGCTGCGACACTTCTGCTCGCGGCCTGCCAGCAGAGTGAAACTTCCATCAAGATCGGCTTCACCGATTCGTTGTCTCGCGCGTCTGCGAACTTCGCCGCGGGTGGCGAGCGCGAACTGCAGCTGGTGATCGAGGACATTAAGCAGCGGCCGTCGTAACGGCGCAGCAAAAAAAGAAGGCCGCCATTCTGCGCGGCCTTTTCATGTGCAGCGGGCGCCTACTTGCGCTTCGCTGCTGCGGGAGGAAACATGCAACCAGTTTTCATGCAACTTGCATGCCATCTGCGAAAGCGGAGAAAAAACAGTCGATTAGTGGGTCTGCCGAGCTGACATCGTCGCCTGTGGGCGACAAGGTTCGGCCGTGCCAGACTAACTACCTGAGGCCGCAGAAGGATTCGTGTTGTCCGCGAACGACAGCGGCAGGAGGATTCCTTCCGAACCCGTCCGAAGGCATGTGTGGACGGGGCAAGCGAGGACTTACAAGGAACCGGTTACCACCAGCTTGAAGGCGAAAAACAGGCCTAAAGCCAGGCAGCAGTAAACCAACAAGTCGCCACGCTTGCCGAACAGCGGCAGACGATCGAACAGGCGCGTACCCCACATCGCAGCCGCCAGTGCGGCCAGCAGCGTCACAATCGCCATGGTGGGGTGCTCGTCCCAGATGCGCCCCAGCACGCTTTCAATCCAGCCACCGGCGCGCAGCGCCTTGTACAACAGGCCGCCGAAGCCGAGCACCAGCAATGCGAATAACAGCAGATGAAACAGTGTTTGCACGCCTTCCTGCAGCATCTGCAGAACGCTGCGGACCGGGCGTGCAGTCAAATTGGATAAGGGATCGAGCATATCCTGAACCTCATGATTGAAATCCTTCCAGGCGAGGTATCGCAATGCCCGTGCCACTGATTTTTTTGCCGCGGTCAATCAGGACGTTGGCGTAAAGTTGCCAACTTGATAGGGGAAAACAGGGGATTTTCGACGTCAAACCGTCACCGGCAGGCGACCGGACATGGTTTGTATGGTGACGCCGCCCTACCCGCACGGTGATATGCAGACGAAAGCAGCAGACGAAAGCAGGTAA
>JAXIOX010000271.1:0-4211 GCA_045403275.1 Burkholderiales bacterium
AACCGGCACGCCGATTTGCTTGCGCACTTCGGCGAGTATCTGCAGGCCGGTGTCCATGCCGAGGCCGCGGAATGACTTGCTGGAACTGCGGTTGGCCTTGTCGTACGAGGACTTGTAGATGAAAGGCACGCCGACTGCCGCGGCGATTTCCTTGAGCTTGCCCGCCGTATCCAGCGCCATTTCCCTCGATTCGACCACGCAGGGGCCCGCAATCAGGAACATCGGCCGATCGAGCCCGACCTCGAATCCGCAGAGCTTCACGCTAACCTCATTTGTGCGGGCCCCTCACGAGCGCTTCCGCGGTCGCATCCCCGAAGGGGCCCCTGCTCTGCGCTGCAGCGCTCCCCGCAATCAGGAACATCGGCTGATCGAGCCCGACCTCGAATCCGCAGAGCTTCATGAGCCGTGCATCAGGCGATGCTCTTGAGCTTCGCCACTTCGCGTTCTGGCGCTGCGGCATCGCCTGCGGTGTAGCGCACCGCCGCCCGAATGAACCCCGAGAACAGCGGATGGCCCGCGCGCGGCGTGGAGGTGAACTCGGGATGAAACTGGCAGCCGACGAACCAGGGATGGTCGGGCAGTTCGATCATCTCGGTGAGTTCGTGGCTGGGCGAGATCCCGCTCATGCGCATCCCCGCCTCTTTGAGTCGCGGCAGGTAGTCGTTGTTGACTTCGTAACGGTGGCGATGGCGCTCCACGATCCTGTCGGTGCCGTAAATTCCGTGCACCAGTGAACCGGGCATCAGCAGGCATTCCTGGCCGCCCAGCCGCATGGTACCGCCGAGATCCGAAGTCTCGCTGCGCCGCTGCAGCATTCCGCTGCGGTCCTGCCATTCCGAAATCAGCGCGATCACCGGATACCTCGTGTCGGGCTCGAATTCGGTGCTGTGCGCGCCTTCCAGCCCGGCCACGTGGCGTGCGTATTCGATGACCGCGAGTTGCATTCCCAGGCAGATGCCCAGGTAAGGCACACGGTTCTCGCGGGCGTAGCGGATCGCCTTGATCTTGCCCTCGACGCCGCGCTTGCCGAAACCGCCCGGGACCAGGATTGCGTCCATGTGTGCCAGCCCCCCGACGCCTTCCGTCTCGATGCTTTCCGAGTCGATGTAGCGGATGTTGATCCGGGTACTGTTGTGCATGCCGGCGTGGGCAAGCGCCTCGGAGAGCGACTTGTAGGATTCAGTCAGATCCACGTACTTGCCGACCAGCGCAATATTGATTTCGTGAGCCGGGTGTTCGCGGGCGTGCACCAGTTTTTCCCACTGCGACAGGTCCGCCGGCGGCGCCTTGATGTCGAGCTTGCGGCAGACGATCTCGTCGAGCTTCTGCAGGTGCAGCAGCCCCGGAATCTTGTAGATCGAGTCCACGTCCACCGCCGAGATCACGGCTTCCTCCTCGACATTGGTAAACAACGCGATCTTGCGGCGCTCGTTGTCCGGCACCACGCGGTCGGCGCGGCACAGCAGAATGTCTGGCTGGATGCCGATCTCGCGCAACTCCTTCACCGAGTGCTGCGTGGGTTTGGTCTTGATCTCGCCTGCCGACGGGATGTACGGAACCAGCGTCAGGTGGATGAAGCAGGTGTTGCCGCGGCCGAGCTGGATGCTCATCTGCCGCACCGCTTCCAGGAACGGCAGGGACTCGATGTCGCCCACCGTGCCGCCGATCTCGCAGATAGCGACGTCGGCGTCCCCGGCCCCCATGCGGATGAAGTTCTGGATCTCGTCGGTGATGTGCGGGATCACCTGCACGGTACCGCCGAGGTAGTCGCCGCGGCGCTCCTTCTTGATGACGCTCTCGTAGATCTGGCCGGTGGTGAAATTGTTGCGCCGGGTCATCTTGGCGTTGACGAAGCGCTCGTAATGCCCGAGGTCCAGGTCTGTCTCGGCGCCGTCCTCGGTCACGAACACCTCCCCGTGCTGGAAGGGGCTCATGGTGCCGGGATCAACGTTGATGTAGGGGTCGAGCTTGAGGAGGGTGAGCTTGATGCCGCGGGATTCGAGAATTGCGGCGAGAGACGCGGAAGCGATACCTTTGCCCAGGGAAGAGACAACACCGCCGGTGACAAAGATAAATTTGGTCATTCCATACTCGCTCCGACTTGCCTGCCGAATGATAACTCAATCCCGGACCGCCGTCACACAATATTGCTTGGCGCCGCTTTAATTGACGTCAGGCCGCCGCCGCCCGCTTCGCGGCGTGCCTGCCCAGGAACATCCAGGTCTCGATCACCGTATCCGGATTCAGCGAAATCGCGTCGATGCCCTGTTCCATCAGCCATTCCGCCAGATCGGGATGGTCCGATGGCCCCTGACCGCAGATACCGACATACTTGCCCGCCCTGCGGCAGGCCTGGATGGCCATGGCGAGCATCGCCTTCACCGCCGGATCGCGTTCGTCGAACTGCCCGGCTACGATGCCCGAATCGCGGTCCAGCCCGAGCGTAAGCTGGGTCATGTCGTTGGAGCCGATCGAAAAGCCGTCGAAGTGCTGCAGGAACTCGTCGGCGAGGATGGCATTCGAAGGAATCTCGCACATCATGATGATCCTCAGGCCGTTTTTGCCGCGCTCCAGGCCGTTCTTCTTCAGCAGCGCGATCACCTGTTCCGCTTCGTGCACGGTACGCACGAAAGGCACCATGATCTCGACGTTGGTCAATCCCATCTGGTCGCGCACCTTTTTCAACGCGCGGCATTCCAGCTCGAAGCAGTCGCGAAAGGAATCGGCGACGTAGCGCGAAGCGCCGCGAAAGCCCAGCATGGGATTTTCTTCCTCCGGCTCGTACTGTTTGCCGCCGGTAAGGCTCGAATACTCGTTGGATTTGAAATCCGACAGGCGCACGATCACCGGTTTTGGAAAGAATGCCGCCCCCAGCGTCGCGATGCCTTCGGTGAGCTTTTCGACATAGAAAGTCACCGGGTCCGGATAGCCCGCCGCGTGCGCCTCGATCGCCTTCTTCAGTTCCGCATCGACCTTCGGGTAAGCCAGCGCCGCTTTCGGGTGCACGCCGATCATGCGCGCGATGATGAACTCCAGCCGCGCCAGTCCGATGCCGGCATTGGGCAGCCGCTGAAAATCGAACGCCAGCTCCGGATTACCTACATTCATGCTGATCTTTACCGGCACCTTGGGCAATTTGTCGAACTGGATGTGCAGTACCTCCACGTCCAGGATTCCCCGGTAAACGTAGCCGGTATCGCCTTCTGCGCAGGACACCGTCACGTGCTCGTCCTGTTCCAGCCTGGTGGTGGCATCGCCGCAGCCCACCACTGCCGGAATGCCGAGTTCGCGGGCGATGATCGCCGCGTGGCAGGTGCGTCCGCCGCGGTTGGTTACGATGGCCGAGGCCTTCTTCATCACCGGCTCCCAGTCGGGATCGGTCATGTCGGTCACCAGTACGTCACCGGGCTTCACTCTGTTCATCTCGGACGCGCTCTTCACCAGCCTTACCGTGCCGGTGCCGATGCGGTTGCCGATCGCGCGTCCGGTGACCAGAACGTCGCCGCGCTTCTTCAGGCGGAAGCGTTCCTGCGTTTCCTCCCTGGCCTTTACGGTCTCGGGGCGTGCCTGCAGGATATAGAGTTTGCCGCCGACGCCGTCGCGGCCCCATTCGATGTCCATCGGCCTGCCGTAGTGCTTCTCGATGATCATCGCGTAACGGCCCAGTTCCTCGACCTCGCGGTCGCTGATCGAAAATTGCCTGCGTTCGGACTCCGGCACCTCGAGCGTCTGCACAGAGCGGCCCGCGGCCCGGCTGTCGGTGAACACCATGCGCAGCGCCTTGGAGCCGAGATTGCGGCGCAGGATCGCCGGGCGCCCGGTTTCCAGCGCCGGCTTGTAAACGTAGAACTCGTCGGGGTTGACCTGCCCCTGCACCACGGTTTCGCCCAGCCCGTACGCGGAAGTGATGAACACCACTTTGTCGAATCCGGATTCGGTATCGAGCGTAAACATCACGCCGGACGCACCCTGGTCGCTGCGTACCATGCGCTGCACGCCGGCCGACAATGCCACCACGGAATGCACGAAACCCTTGTGCACCCGGTAAGAGATGGCGCGGTCGGTGTACAGCGACGCGAATACATGGCGAATCGCCAGCAGCACATTGTCGAGGCCGTGAATGTTGAGGAAGGTTTCCTGCTGGCCGGCGAAGGACGCGTCCGGCAGATCTTCCGCCGTGGCCGAGGAACGCACCGCGAAAGTACCATTGC
>JAXIOX010000190.1:0-3268 GCA_045403275.1 Burkholderiales bacterium
CGATCTGGAAGAACAGAAATCGCGTTTTCTGCGCCATGTGTCGCACGAACTGAAGACGCCCCTGACGGCGCTAAGGGAAGGCGTGGAACTGCTGTCCGATGAGGTAACCGGAAAAATGACTGCGGGCCAGTTCGAAATCGCCCGCATCCTCAGGCAGAATGCGTTGCGGCTGCAGAAGCTGATCGAGGACTTGTTAAACTATCACAGCGCCCAGTTTCATACTTCGGGACTGACGTTCTCGCAATTCGAACTCAAAGCCATGGTGACGCGCGTTGCGCAACAGCATTCGTTGACGATGCGCAGCAAAAATTTGAGCCTGAACCTGTCCGCCTCCGACCTGCAGATTGAAGCCGACGAGAACAAGATAGAAGCGATCATAGACAACCTGCTGTCCAATGCCATCAAGTTCTCGCCCGCAGGCGGCACCATCCGCGTGCAGCTGCGCCGGCGCGGCGCCGATGCGGTGATCGACGTCATGGACGAGGGTCCCGGCATTTCGCCTCAGGAACGCGGGCGCGTCTTCGAGCCTTTCTACCAGGGCAACACCGAATACACCGGCCCGGTGAAAGGTACGGGGCTCGGGCTGGCGATCGTCCGCGAATACGCGGCGGCTCACCAGGGGAGCGCAGAAATCATTGACGACGGTAATCCCGGCGCGCACCTGCGGGTGGTCCTGCCGACCCGGCAGATGATGGAGGCGGCCGCATGAACTTCCCGGCGCGTGGGCTACACAGCGTGAAGCAGAGGCCCCGTATACCGGGAAGCGGCCACAGAGCAGGCCATGGGGCGTGTATCGTGCCGTCGCCATTGCGCGCATCCGGGGTGGACTCCCGGAGGGAACCCTACTACGCCCATGTGCGCGCCCCATTATTGTCATGGGGATCGCCGGTCATGCGATTGCGGCCGGACGCCGACACGACGCTCCGTGCGCTACCTCTTCCATCAAGAATACGGCCTCATCATCAGGCTGGATTTTGCCTCGATCGTTGTGCTGGTCACTTTTCTCGGCGGCTGCATGGCCGCCACCGAATCAAACACGCGTCGCGACCCGTGGCAGCAAACGGTGTTCGAGCCCATGCAAGAAAATGACGCCCGCGCGCTGCGCTTTTACGAAGATGCGCTCAAGCTCAAGCAAGCAGAACTTGTACACGAACTCGATTCGACCCGTCAGAGATTCGAGGCGGATAAGTCCGAACTTAACCGGGTACGGCTCTCGCCATGCTGCTGTCGCGGCCGGGCACCGGGATTCGCGATGACCAGGCAGCATTGAACCTGGTTCAGCCTTTGTTGAATGACAAGCGCTACGAGAATTCTGTGCTGCGTCCACTGGCCCTGATGCTCCATACAAAGCTTTCCGAACTCAAACAACTGGATGAGGCACTTGAGCAGCAAGCGGAAAATACCTAGGAAGAACAACGCCGCGCGGACGCCTTGCAGCAGAAACTGGGGGCCATTCTGGATTTGGAAATGAAGATGATCGAGCGCGGGCAAACGGCGCCGCCACCGAAGAGAAGGTAAACATGGCAAAGGCACGAATACTCATCGTCGACGACGATCCCGATTTGCTGCGGCTTCTGACGTTTCGTCTGGAAGGCGCGGGCTATGCCGTCGAGAGCGCGGACAGCGCGGAGCGCGCGTTGGCGCGCCTGTCCGCGTCCACCCCGCAACTGGTGATTACCGATCTGCGCATGAGCGGAATGGACGGCATGGCGCTGTTCGAGAACATCCACAAGAGCAACCCAGCGTTGCCGGTCATCATCCTCACCGCGCACGGCACGATACCGGATGCGGTCGCGGCGACTCAGCGCGGTGTATTCGGTTACCTCACCAAGCCTTTCGACGGCAAGGAACTGCTGTTGCAAGTCGAAAGGGCCATCACCCTCAGCGGCAGCCACGCTGAAAAGTCGGTCGGAAACACCGACTGGCGCGTCGAGATCATTACCCGCAGCCCGGCAATGGAAAGCATTCTCGGCAAAGCCAAGCTTGTAGCGGCCAGCGATGCCAGCGTGCTGCTCCGCGGCGACAGCGGCACCGGCAAGGAGTTGCTGGCACGGGCGGTGCACCGGGCAAGTCCGCGCGCCGAGAAGCCATTTGTTGCCGTCAATTGCGGCGCCATACCCGAACACCTGCTGGAGTCCGAGTTGTTCGGCCATCCGAAAGGCTCGTTCACCGGCGCCGCCCGGGATTACAAGGGGCTGTTCCAGGCAGCCGAAGGCGGCACGGTTTTCCTCGATGAGATCGGCGACATGCCGCTACCGCTACAGGTGAAACTGCTGCGCGTGCTGCAGGAAAAAGAGATCCGCGCCATCGGCTCGACCCAGAACATCCCCGTGGACGTGCGCATCATCTCCGCAACGCATCGCAACCTCGAGGACGCAATCAAGATCGGAGCATTCCGCGAAGACCTGTATTACCGACTCAACGTCGTATCATTCGCGCTGCCATCGCTCGCCGAGCGGCGCGAGGACATTCCGGTGCTCGCCGCGTACTTTCTCGCGCAGCTTGCCGACAAATACAAGAAACCGCTCAATGGGTTTGCCTCCGAGGCGATGGAAATCCTGGTGAAATCGTCATGGCCCGGCAACGTACGTGAACTGTACAACGTCGTCGAACAGGCGGTTGCGTTATCCACCACGCCGATCATTCCGCCGGCGCTCGTTGAAAATGCAATCCGCGGCCAGACTGCCGAACTGTCATCTTTTGAGGCCGCGCGCAGCGAGTTCGAGCGCGAATATCTCGCCAAGCTCCTCAAAATCACCGGTGGCAACGTGACCCAGGCAGCGCGACTGGCCAAGCGCAATCGCACCGAGTTCTACAAGCTGCTGCAACGCCATCACCTGGATCCCAAGCTGTTCAAGGGGCTTTAGCCGGTAACGTCATATCGTCCCGTCAGGATGGCATAAACTTTACGTTTTAGATTAAGTAGTTAGTCGCGAATCGGAAGATTGCGTCGCTGCCCGGCGACAACCGCGACTGGTACCAAGTCCTTGGCGCGGCATAACTATCTGCCCCAATAAACTTAATATTTTCTGGCATGAAGGCTGCTTTGAATAATTCTGAAAACGGCTGCGCGGAAGGCGGCTCCAAATGGAGCCGCGTCCGCTGGCCGATCGAGACGAAGCAATCGATTGCAGGAACCCAAGTACAAAAATATGGACCATAAAAACCGCCTCTTACCGATCTTGACGGTCGCCGCTGCGGCTTCCGTCGTCGCCTTCAGCAGCATCGGAATCGCCGCAATAACGGGTAACCTGCCGATTGCCAGGTC